>JBCCFC010000228.1:0-13390 GCA_039029935.1 Chloroflexota bacterium | reverse complement strand
GTTGGAACTACACCGTCTAGGCCTACGCAAGCGCTAGCTGCTGCTAAAGGTTCAGCATTTGCGCCTGTTAGTTAGCAACCAACTATGCAAGTTCATTTGCATTTAAATCCTATGGAATTTCCCCAGCTTCGAGGCACGATATCAGGACGATTCATCCCCCGTTTATACAGTTGACGAAACATCCACAACTTCCAGCGGAATCGTTCTTCATAATCACCTTTGGTCTCCATCGTTTTAAGATTCGCCATCGTAATCACGGCAAATGGATTGGGGTCGTTTTCCAATTCGTGCCATTTCGCCTTGTAATCCAGCAACTTCTTGGTCAAAAATTTAAAACTCAATTCAAATCCCCAATGTTTCTGTTCATAGAGATTGGGTTGCCAATCGGCATTGTCATCGGTGAAGATCGAAATGGAGACAACGGGGATTTGGTATTTGTCAAAGATGCGATAGTTGTAGATGTACATGCGCTTGGGATAATCGGCCTCCCATGATCCCTGCACTTCGACATGAATCAATAGGTGCAGCGGCTCGCCCGTTTTGAGCCACACTTTGACTAGCTTATCGGCATGCATCCGTCCTGATTCGGCATCACCGACAATCTGTTGTAGTTCTTTATCAAGAAATTCAGGTAGTTTGGTCCAGTCGATAGCCTTATGAATTTTGGGAAAAAAGAAGCGTAGAAACGATTCAAAGTGTTTCTCCAGAATCTCCTTCCACGCACTGTCATAATCGGCTTTGAGAACTTTCTCTTGAGCCTCATCTTGCTTGGTTTGGTTGGCTTGACGTTGTTTGGTCATTGGATTCTCCTTATTGGGCATTATAACAGATTGTGGACAGTACAAAAAGTAGCATCAGCTTCTAGCATTGGTCAGTCATCTTCCAGGAAGTGAATATAAGACACATCCTGGAAGAGTTTACACCGCCGCCATCATCCGCTCCACCACCCGCACATCCGCCGTCAATTCACCCGTAAAGGCTTTGTGGAGGATCGACTGTTTGAGTTCGGCGAGGAGGGTGAGTTTTTGCTGGTAGATTTCAGCGAGCTGAACAGTTGCCATTTTTATGTTATCGAGTTTTTGTGCTATACGCTGCTGCTCGTCAATTGATTGAGGATATCGGACACTTACATTGTAGATTTTCTTTGGTGATGTGTGTCGTACTTTTACACCAGATGCGTCAATATAATTTCTGTCTCGGTATGCTTTTGTATTAAAAAGATGAAAGAAAAATTTCGTATGCCACGTAACACCTTGAATTGCTTGAACCAGCCCGAGACGTTGATTATGCAAAAATTGACCGGATTCGGGGACAATCATCGGGCTACCTAATAGACCCGGCGCTTGCTCTGTCATTGCAACCAGCAAATCACCCGCAGCAAGGACAAAATCCTTTGGAATGTCACCAACGTAATATTTTTGCTTTTTACCGCGATCTCGATAACCGCCTGTCTCATAAAAATTCCCTGGCGTAAGCAATACGGCGTCGCCAGTGTCCGAGAACCAATCACTTTTGAATGCAAATCCATGCTTCACTGTAATCAAGTCGCCAAGTAAACTCTCAGCCCAATGGTTTTCAGTCTTTTCAAATGTCCTATTCAATTCACTCTCAAACAACGCCTGCGCATTCACCCAATTCCTCTCGGCGTTGACAGTTGCCGTGTCAATGGCCGCAAATGCCTCGTCGAGTATCGCCACAATTCGCTGCTGTTCAGTGAGCGACGGATAGAAAAATGGTAGACTCTCTATTTGTTTTTTATTAATTGAGGCGAATACTGCACCTTCACTACCCTGAATATGCTTTTGCATTGCCCACAATGCGTAGAATAAGAATTCTTGATTGATATTTTCTCCTGAACGAATTGCAGCAAGACCTCGCCCTATACAAATACGTTCAGTTGCAAAATTGATAGGCCCAACAGGTGCGCGCACAGACATCAGAATGTCCCCTGCGATAGCTTCCCGTGTTATGTGTGTCGTCCATTTTGTAGGAGTACCAATATATTTATCACCAAACTCCTTTTTGCCTTGATAAAAAGGTAAGCCATCGCTGCTGGAATTGTAGTAAATTCCCTTTGGGGATTGACCTGCAATCACATTACAGACGGTTCCAATGGTTGATTTTTGCCACCCATACCTCATCACAACAACCCCCTAATCCCATCCAAAACCCTCATCGCCTCCAAATCCAACGCTACAATCTCATCCAAAATCTCCACAGGCGACCGCAACGGAGCCTCCTCCGGTGCATTGGGGTTCTTCACCGAGAGGTCAAAGCTCTCGGCATCGACATCATTGATTGAAACTGTCCACGATTTCTCCGAGTCGGCCAAGGTACGCTGTCGCTCGACAAACTCGGCCAAGTCATCGTCGTTGAGTGGATTGGTCTTGCCCAAGCTACGTCCCGGGTCAAGCTGATAGTACCAGATGCGTCGCGTCGGTGCGCCCTTCTCAAAAAAGAGGACCACCGTCTTGACACCCGCCCCCAGAAAGGTCCCCTGTGGACAGTCCAACACAGTGTAGAGGTTGCAGCTTTCGATCAATTCCTTGCGCAGGGCTTTGGAGGCGTTGTCGGCGTTGGAGAGAAAGGTGTTTTTGATGACGACCGCCGCCCGTCCACCCGCTTTGAGCCGCTTGATAAAATGCTGCAAAAAGAGAAAGGCGGTCTCGCCCGTCTTGATGGTGAAATTCTGCTGCACCTCCTTGCGCTCCTTACCGCCAAAGGGTGGATTGGCGAGGATGACATCAAAGCGGTCCTTCTCCTGAATATGCGCCAAGTTCTCGGCCAGCGTGTTGGTGTGCATGATGTTGGGTGTCTCCACGCCATGCAAAATCAGGTTCATGATGCCGATGATATAGGCCAGCGACTTCTTCTCCTTGCCATAGAGTGTCCGTGTTTGCAGCGTCTCAAGCTGGGTCGTCGTTGTCACCTGTGCGCGCAGATGGTCATACGCCTCGCACAAAAAGCCCGCTGACCCACAGGCCCCATCATAGACGGTCTCACCCATCTGCGGGTTGATCACCTGCACCAGTGCGCGAATCAACGGACGCGGGGTGTAATACTCACCGCCATTGCGCCCCGCATTGCCCATGTTGTGAATCTTGGCCTCATAAAGATGGCTCAGTTCATGCTTCTCCTGCTGCGAGCGAAAACGCAACCCATCCATCAGCTCCAGCGCATCCCGCAGCGTATAGCCGCTCTGAAACTTGTTCTTGATCTCGCCAAAGATTTCGCCGACCTTATACTCGATAGTATCCGGCCCCGCCGCCCGCTGCTTAAAGTCTGTGAGATAGGGAAAGAGATCATCGTTGACAAAGGCGATGAGGTCCGCCCCCGTGATAGCACGGTCATGGTCAAACGAGCCATCCGCTTTCTTGGGTGCGGCCCAGCTTGACCAGCGGTGCGTCTCATCCATCAGAAAGGTATAGCCCTCCCCAATCAACACTGCCTCCATTGCCCGCTCCTGCTCCAGATCATCAAGATACTTGAGAAAGAGCATCCACGAAGTCTGCTCGGTATAGTCTAGCTCGGTTGTACATCCAGCCTCATGCCGGAGAACATCGTCTATGTTTTTGAAGGTTTGCTCGAACATGTTTGTCCTTTGTTGAAGTTATTCACGAATACGGATACGTTTTTCATCAACGAGCCATAGTTGGCGATGAATTGGTGTGTCACCTAATGCTGTAATGATACGCTGAATGATGGAAAGCACATAGGGTTTATCATGCTGGCGGAGGCGTAAGACAATAATACCTGGATAATTTTGTGGCGGATAGGTACGGATATCGGCAAAGTCCGTGTCTAAGGTAACAATAACGCGATCCTCATCTTGACATACGACGGCAATATTCTCGTCTAATTCTCCACTCATTGTCTGGTCATGAATGGACATTGTATCGTAACCATACCGTTGGAAAAGCGTTGTAACGTCTTGAGGTAAATTTTCATCTATTTTGAATTTCATGAACATCTAATCTCACGCTGGTAGTAGCATTGTTTGCTCGCGGGTCAATTCTGCGGCATAGCTAATTGCAGCCTGAATCCCTTCAATTGTTAATGCTGGATAGCTTGATAATATTTCATCAAAACTCAGGCCAATGGCGAGGTTATCTAAAACAACGGATACCATAATTCTTGTTCCCTGAACGCAGGCTTTGCCATGACAAATAGCAGGGTTTACAACAATATAATCTTGCCAATTCATAGTACAGTCCTTTCCTAATCATAGCTCAGATTGGTGCGTAGATACGTTGCACAATAGTAGAATAAACTCAATGAATTGTCAATCTCAGAGAAGACAAGGCGCTAGGTTGCTTTGGCCTATGTCTCATACGACAACGGATTAGGGATAAAAACGGATTTCTCTTGTGCGCGTAGGCAAAAAGTCCGTTCCCTGCCCAAATCCGCTGTCGTATGTTTTTTGCAAAAAATTTCGTTCTACGCTATCTTGCTATTTTGGTATGATTTCAGTAAGACGTTCGAGAAAAGCGGAGGTAGGATTGTATGACAGCCGAGGAATTTGATCAAAAATTTGATGATGGTGAAGAGATTATTCAGTATCTCGATCTATCAAAAGCAGTAAGAGGCACACAAGAACAAAAAAGTGTCAACATTGATTTCCCTGTGTGGATGATTCGGTCCCTAGAACGTGAAGCAAACCGTCTTGGTATCACGCTCCAAGCCGTGATCAAAGTGTGGTTGGCGGAGCGGCTTGACCAAATGGATACGCAGACCGACGCAAGTCCCGATGGGCTGGTTGTTGCATCTTGATAGATCACATTAACCAAATCCAGATTTGACAAACCCAACCAAACCCGTTAAGATACGGTTATCTTAGGCTTTCACTGTTTATTTCAGTAATAATTTCAGGCATAAACAAACATAAGCAAGCGTGGCGCATTCGTCTAGGGGCCTAGGATACCGCCCTCTCAAGGCGGAGACACGGGTTCGAATCCCGTATGCGCTACCTAACCATAAAATGTTACAGGTGATTTGCCTGTAACATTTTTATTTTGTAGGGGTATGAGGTGGTGTGTGGGGTATAGAAACCGAGTTTTTGGCAAAAACTCGGTTTCTATACCCCACACACCACCTCATACCCCTACGCATCATCTACTAATTTATTTTCAGTGGGTTCTAATCCCACCCAAGTTGAGCTAACGGGCAGAATGCTCGTGTAAGGCAAATCCACGCCAGTACTCGCGGAGTAGGCACTCTCTAGTGCCGGCTTACCCGTGTATACTCGCACTAGAGAGTGCTCACTCCGCTTTTGAAGGAGTGGATTAGTCCTACGGTTCTTCTTGGCAGATGCGAAGGAGTTGAATATGTTAACGACACCAAAACAGATTACGCGCGCACTGGACCGCGTACTTCACAAAGTTCGTCAGCCGGCTCGCTATACGGGTGGTGAGCTCAACAGTATCACCAAAGATTGGTCTGACCCGACCATTAAAAACAAAATTGCGTTGGCCTTTCCCGATATCTATGAATTGGGCGGCAGCAACCTGGGCTTGATGGTTCTCTATGACCTGATCAACCGTCGTGAGGACATGCTGGCCGAGCGCGTCTACACGCCTTGGACCGACTTTGAGCCAATTATGCGCAGCGATGGCATCCCGCTCTACAGCTTGGAGACGCGTCACCCCATGCGTGACTTTGATATCATCGGCTTTAGCCTGCCCTATGAGCAGCTATACACCAATGTGTTGACCATGCTCGATCTGTCTGGCATTGCTCTGCGCGCCGCTGACCGCACGGTGGATGACCCGCTGATTTTGGCCGGTGGCTCTGGTGTCTATAACCCTGAACCGATGAGTGCGTTTTTTGATGCGATGTTGGTCGGTGAAGGTGAAGAGGCCATCTTTGATGTGATTGAGGCACACGAGGCATGGCGCGAAGATGTCAAGACCCACGGCGCAACCCGCCACGACCTCTTGGAACGGCTCGTCAAGATTCAAGGCATCTACGTGCCTGCCTTCTACGATGTGAGCTATGCGGCAGATGACACCATCGCGGCCATCACACCCATCCATCCCGATGCGCCTGCCGAAGTCATGAAGCGCGTTGTCACGGTCATGCCACCGCCTGTCACCAAGTTTATCGTTCCCTATATCGACGTGGTGCATAACCGCGCCGCCGTTGAGGTCATGCGTGGGTGTACACGCGGCTGTCGCTTCTGCCAAGCGGGCATGATTTTCCGTCCGGTGCGCGAGCGTAGCGTTGATGAAGTTGTGCAGGCCGTTGATGAGATGATTGAACACTGTGGCTTTGAGGAGGTCAGTTTCCTGAGCTTGAGCAGCAGTGACTACACACATGTGGAAGAACTTGTGCGTCGCGTGATGGAAAAACACGGTCATCGCAAACTGAGCGTTGGGCTACCTAGCCTACGCATCGAGAGCTTTAGCGTGGACCTGATGGCTCTGCTGGAGAAGGGGCGGCGTCGCTCTGGTTTCACCTTTGCACCCGAAGCCGCGACCGACCGCCTGCGTGATGTCATCAACAAACCCATCGCCTCGGAGGATATGCTCAGTACAGCCGAGGAAGTCTACAAACGCGGCTGGACCACGATCAAGATGTACTTTATGATCGGCCACCCAACCCAGACCTTGGATGATGTTCAGGCCATTGTTGATCTCTCCAAACAGGTGCTGGAGGTCGGGCGGCGTGTGCTGGGGCGCAAGGCCAACATCCGCGTGGGTGTCAGTACGCTTGTCCCCAAGCCACACACACCGTACCAGTGGGTCCCAATGGAAAACGAAGCCGTGATTGAGGCACAGCAGGATTTGCTCCGGCGCGAACTCAAAGGCCCTGGCATCCACTACACCTGGAACAACCGTGATGAGACGTTGGTCGAAGCATTCTTGACACGGGGCGACCGTCGCCTCAGCGATGTCATTCAGCGGGCGTGGGAGTTGGGTGCAAAGTTTGAGGGCTGGGGCGAGCATTTCAACTTTGGCGCATGGCAACAGGCATTTGAAGACTGTGGGCTGGACATGGACTGGTATGCACGACGCGAACGTCCTACCGATGAGGTGCTGCCTTGGGATCATATTTCTGCAGGCTTGCAGAAGAAGTTCTTGGTTGATGAGTACATCCACACCTATCAAGGTGGCGTGGTGGATGACTGCCGTGAACATTGCTTTAGCTGTGGCATCTTGGGCTACTTTAAAGAGCAGCGACGTGAGGCCGCGGATGATGCCTGGGCCTGTCCGCCGTTGGGGGTGGGCAAAGATCGCCAGCCCGTAGACATCGTGCCGATTCCATTGTACTTTAACGACGATATGTCACCGGATAAAGTCGGGCAATTTGCCGAGCGCATCCCACAGCGACGACATGGCACGGTTGCACAGCGCGTTGAGGGGGTGGTAGAAGCGGAGTTGGTTGAGGCATAGAACAAATGAGATACTTGTAGCCAGATACGAAAGTGTATATAATGCGAACATGTATCAACCCTATATAGGACTCGCCAATGCCATCATTTGTTTCAAATCAGGAGGCAATATGCAGACACCAGTATTAGATCGAGAAGTGGATGCGCGCGTAATCACATCCAACCCTATTTTGCCGCCCCAACCTTTTGTTCTCGACTATGAGCGGGTGAAAACCCGAATACCAAATGGGGCAAAACCACATTCCAATAATGGGAAGCGGAAATCGGACGATGATAACGATGAACCACGTTATCAGACCGAAGATGGTATCTATGTCAAGCCAAGTGAGTATCTAGACGCAATACTTTATCCAGACGATAACGGTGAACCCTTGTCAGACAATACAAAACAATTTGAAAAAATTATGCGGGCCGCGGGCAACTTTATGCACATGACGGCAGATGATCCCAACATCTTTGTAGCGGGGAATCTATTGTGGTATCCAGTCAAGAAAAAGCATCAGCATGATAACCCAGAGACGGCTGCACCAGATGTGATGATCGTGTTTGGGCGCCCCAAGGGGTATCGTGGGTCGTACATGCAGTGGAACGAGGACAACATTCCACCACAGATTGTCTTTGAGATTTGGTCACCATCCAACTATGAGCCTGAGCGCAAGAAGAAACTCAAATTTTATGAAAAGTATGGTGTGGAAGAATACTACGCCATCGACCCTGATAAAGGTGAAGTAAAGGGCTATCTGCGCAAGGGGGATGTGTTGGAAGAGATTCCTGAGATGCATGGATTCCGCAGCCCACTTCTTGATTTTGAAATCCGTGTTGAGGATGGGGATGTGACATTATGGCATCCTGACGGGACTCCTTTCTCGGATATTTCAGAACTTCTTCAGGAAAATAAGGAAGAGCGAACAGCACGCCTCTTAGCCGAACATCGTGCTGCCGTAGAGACTCGTCGTGCTGAGGGGGAGGCTCGTCGTGCCGAGGAGGAAGCTCGTCGTGCCGAGGAGGAAGCTCGTCGTGCCGAGGAGGAAGCTCGCCGCGCCGAGGAGGAAGCTCGTCGTGCGGAAGAGGAGGCTCGTCGTGCGGAAGAGGAAGCTCGTCGTGCTCAGGATGAGGCTAATGCCCGCGCCGAGGCAGAGCAACGCGCTGAACTGGAGGCCAATGCCCGCGCTGAGGCAGAACGCCGCGCCGCGGAAATGGAAGAACGGATACGTCAAATGGAAGAACAGTTCCGTTTGCTTCAGGAACAAAATGAAAGGCCCGAAAATGGTACAACCAGCAGCGAGTAATAATCCGCAGAACGAGTTACCCCGCCAGCGCATACGTGTCACCTATGAGAAGGGCAACGCAGTCAAGTTTATTTCGCATTTGGATGAAGCGCGGTTGTGGGAACGCGCCCTGCGTCGGGCAGATCTGCCGCTGCTTTACAAGCAAGGCTTCAATCCACAACCATTTATCCAATTTGCGGCGGCTCTGGGCGTGGGCATCACAGGCGTCAGTGAATTGATTGATATTACGTTTGCACCCCCCTTGCCACTCGACGAGGTAACGACACGGCTAAAAGCAAAGCTGCCACCAGGTGTTATCATTCACCATGTCGAGGAAGTGCCACCCAAAACAACGGCACTACAAAGCCTGTTGATCGGTGCAGACTATACTGTCTTGATTCATGCCGACCCCGGCGAGATTCCAGCGTCACTCTTTGAAGAGCGCATTACCGAGCTACTGGCGCAGGATGAAATTTGGCGTGAACGGGAACGTAAGAAGAAAAAGTATCAGTATAATCTGCGTCCCTTGGTGCTAGAGTTGCGCTATGAAGGCTATGATGCAGATGCTGAAGAACACAAAATCTTTCTGCGCACACAGATGCGACCAGGAGCGTCTGGACGCCCCGATGAAGTGGTTGGTGCATTGGCCTTTGATGATTTCGCACGCACATTGCGGCGCACACGGCTCTATTTTAGCGGTATTCCTGAAGATGAAGCGGTCTTTGATACCTATCCCGTGATTGACAAAGAGGTCATCACCAAGATGCTGCCGGGGCAATCCAGACGAGGTGGCAAACGTCGCGGGCGTAATCGACGCGATGAGCAGGGTGATGCGCAGGCAGCAACCGCAACAGAGACAAGGCAGAAGCCAGCCGGACGTTCAATTAATGAGCGGGCCGGGGATGAGTTTGTGTAACGGTGTGTGGGTGTATGGGTGTGATGGTGTGTGGGTGTGTGGGTGTGATGGTGTGTGGGTGTGTGGGTGTGTGGGTGTATGGGTGTATGGGTGTATGAGTGATTGGACGCACCATCACACCATCACACTATCACACTATCACACTATCACACTATCACACCTCCACAGCACTCCCATTCCGTGCCTGATACGCCCGCTCTAGTCCATCGGTCAACTCGTTGATGCGCACGGGTTTGGTGATGTAATCATCCATACCCGCTTGTAGACAAATTTCACGATACCCTTCCATCGCATCAGCCGTCATCGCTAGGATATAAGGTTGGCGATGGACCGAGATATATTGCCGAATATAGCGCGTGGCCTCCAGCCCATCCATCTCTGGCATATGCACATCCATCAACAATACATCATAGACCTGTCGCTGCACCGCCTGAATGGCCTCTAGCCCGTTTGCGGCGACATCGGCACGATAGCCAATGCGTTTCAGAATCTGCAACGCCACTTTTTGATTGATTACATTGTCCTCAACCAGCAACAGACGTAAGGGCGTCTCCTCCGGCGAAATGCTGTCAAAGGCAGATTTGGCCGCTTTGCGTGATTTGGGCATCACACGGGCTTGCTCATCCACCACACGCAGCAAGGTATCATAGAGGTGGGAAAGCTTCACAGGCTTGGTCAAATAGGCAGCAAAATTAAACTGATCTAGCTGCTGACGGAGGTCTGCATCCCCCAGCGATGTCAACATCAATAATGGTAAATCCTGTAACGTCTTGCGCTGGCGAATCGCCTCCGCCAACATCAAGCCATCCATCTCCGGCATATGCATATCCAAAATTGCGAGGTCAAACTGTTCAGGATCATTCAACGTTTTCAGGGCAGCAGACCCTGACTCTACGGCAATCGAGCGAATATCCCAGCGTTTGAGTTGCCGTGTGAGGATGTCACGGTTGGTGGCGTTGTCATCGACAATCAGGACCATTTTATCCGCCAGCTTGAGGTCTGGGTCCACCATGCGCTTTTTGGTCACCGCCGCCTGTGCCACAATCGTGAAATGGAAGGTCGAACCGATGCCGACTGCGCTTTCCACCCACATCTCGCCACCCATAATTTCGCTCAGGTGATGGCTAATGACCAGCCCTAACCCTGTGCCACCATATTTGCGCGTTGTCGAGGCATCCACCTGTGAAAAGGATTTAAAGAGCCGATCCATGCGGTCTTTGGGGATGCCTATGCCCGTGTCGCGCACAGAGAATCGCAGTCGATAGAAGTTGTTGGTGAGCTTTTCTGTGCCGTTTTGATGGCTGTGAAGATATTGCAACCCTCGTTCATCAGGTTGGGTCAATTCACTTGTGACCTCGACAATGACTTCGCCATCATCGGTAAACTTGACCGCATTGCCCACCAAATTGACCAATATTTGACGCAGACGAGTCACATCACTGATGATGGTATGCGGTGTCACAGGGCCTGTGCTATAGGCCAACTCAATGCCTTTGTTGGCAGCAGAAGTGGCAAACAGATCAAGCGTCTCTTCAATACAGCCGTGTAGATCAAATGGGTGATACTCCAGTTCTAGCTTGCGAGATTCAATCTTGGAAAAGTCCAAAATGTCATTGATGATGTTGAGCAAGGCATCGCTACTGTTGCGGATCGTCTCAACAAAATCACGTTGCTCAATGTCAAGGTGGCTATCCAGCAAGAGGCTGGTCATGCCAATCACCGCGTTCATGGGTGTGCGGATTTCATGGCTCATGTTTGCCAAAAATTCCGACTTGGCCCGCGTAGCCTCTTCCGCCGCTTCCTTGGCCGCTCGCAGAGCCTCCTCAGATTCTTTGAGTCGAGAAATATCAATCGTTAGCCCTAAAATATAGGTTCCGTCGGGCTGCACAAGTGGTTTGCGTGTGATTTGGAACCAATTCTGCTGTCCCTGTGAGCCTGTCCACAACCGTTCGGGGATGAATTCTGGTTTACCTGTGTCACGTATATTTTGATCTGCTGCCAACACTTCGCGCAGTTGATTCGGATCGGGAATCAGTTCCTCATCGCTTTTGCCAATCAAATCCTCTGTCGTTGTGCCCAAATAATCGGCCATCACTTGATTGGCTAAAATAAAGCGTCCCATGGGGTCTTTGACAAACACCCAACTTGGCAGATCATCAATCACGGCGCGGGTAAATAGTTCCTGCGCTTCAACCTCTTCACGGGCTTGTTTCCGTTCAATCGCCCCACCTAAACCAACTGCGAGCGTGTTTATTGATAGTCGTTCGCTTTCCGACCATTCACTATCTTCGTGACAATTGTCAAAAGCGACAAAACCCCAAAATTCACCGTCCACATTAATGGGGAAAAGCATCAATGAAAGAATATCTTGCGCATCAAAGACGGACCGCTCAGATTCTCCTAAATTTTTGAACGATTGACTGACAATTTGCCGTGTACTTAGCTGCTCATACCAACTTGCCAGTCGAGGAATATAGGGGACGTTCTGTAACCGGCGATTGTTTATTTGAGACTCATAGCCATCTTTGGTCCATTCAAATGTTTGACTGATCAACAACTCCCCAGAATCCATATCAACATGGTTTTGGAAGATATGGACGCGATCCGCCTCAGACGCTTCACCCATAATGCGCAATGCATTGTGAACGCCTGTATCAAAATCAACGGACGTCAAGAGCTGGCTCGTCGCCTCGGCTACCGCCTGAAAGAGTATGTTTTGCTGGCTCATGGTCTTTTCAGCCTGTTTTTGTTGTGTAATATCCGTAGCAACCCCCATAATATGATACTCAAGTCCATTCTCAGCGAGAATCGGTTGCTTGACTGTCTGCATCCAGCGTGTATTGCCTTGGTTGTCGACGACACCTGATGAGTAATAAGTCTCGGTACGTTGCTCGGCAATGAGTTTACGTGAACGCGCCTCTTCTTGTGGGATATGCGATGAGTCAGACATAAAGTTAGTGGCGTATTTGCCTACAACATCATCGATTGTGACACCAAAAAAGTCGGCATAGGTTTTGTTTGCAAATTTATAGACGCCCTGCGCATCTTTGACAAAAATAAAGTTGGGGCTGCTATCCAACACACTCCGCATAAATTCTTGTTGTTGGTTCAGATCTTCTTCTGCCTGCTTAAAATGCGTGTTATTAGCCACATAGATATTAACATAACCTTCGTCTGGAAAAGGAACAAACAAGCCCGTAAAATGTTCTTGGCCTTTGTTCGCCGTGTACTCAATGGTAGCGACTTGATTGGCGGCAATGACTTGGCGGATGGTTTCTTGCCAAATATGGGGTACATCAATCAATGCCATGCCTTGTTTCAGATAATGTTCTAGGTTTTGTGTGTCAATGCCCAACCTGTGTAAATGGCTGATACCCGCAGGGTTATAATAGAGTAGTTTTGCGTCTGGTGTCACACGGAAAATCGGTTCTGGATTTTCAGCCGGAATTTTCGAGAAGATATTGAGCTTTTCAATCA
This sequence comes from Chloroflexota bacterium, assembly GCA_039029935.1. Classification (GTDB taxonomy): domain Bacteria; phylum Chloroflexota; class Anaerolineae; order Caldilineales; family Caldilineaceae. The sequence goes on along the minus strand of JBCCFC010000228.1, from coordinate 339 downwards.
TGCTACGTTGATGTCTGGAGATTAACCCCACAAACTCAATCATCAACACCCCCATAAATATTCGTAGCAGGGATTCGCTTGTAAACAACGATAACTCTGGTAGACGCCATGCAACCGTTAGCCATAAAATGAGTGTGATTAAACCCAGAAATCGATAGAGACGCTGTGAGTAAAATGCCGCAATGATGGCAATTTCAATGACAAGCACTGGAAACCACATCGTCATATTGGCGTGAAATTGCAACACATAGAGTGTAATGATGATTGCGCTGATACTATATAAAATAAAGTTCATCCACTCCGGAATAGATGTTCTTTTGCTGTTGACTGGCATTATAG
>JBCCFC010000227.1:0-13400 GCA_039029935.1 Chloroflexota bacterium | reverse complement strand
CGGTGGGTCGGTGGGTCGGTGGGTCGGTGGGTCGGTGGGTCGGTGGGTCGGTAGGTCGGTAGGTCGGTGGGTCGGTGGGTCGGTGGGTCGGTGGGTCGGTAGGTCAGTGTGAATAGACTAACCCATCGAATACCGAACACCGATCACCGAATACTGATCACCGAATACCGATCACCGAATACCGATCACCGAATACCGATCACCTAATACCGAATACCGAATACCGACCTACCGACTCACAATCGGCAAATACAGACGATTTCCCTGCTGCCCCGGCTCCACCACCTCATCCAACGCCGTCGGTGTCTGCAACAGCCGCAACACACCACTCGCCGTTGCCTCGGTATAGCGGTCATCGCGCAAATCCATCACCAACGTATTGCCAGATTCATCCGTCAAGGTAAGACGGCTGCTAAAGAAGGCGTCGATTTGATAGTCACCAGCCGCCAGCAGACCACGCAGTGCCAAGTTATAGAGCAGATAGTCAAGCGGCAACGTCGCCCGCCCTGCAAAGTCGGTGATGACCGGAACATGGAAGGCATGACTATCGGCCCTCGTGTTTTCTACGGGTGTAATCACAAAGAAGACTGTCTGTTGATTTAACGCACTACCATTGCGATCAGTCAATGTCACCACAAAATCGCCTACATTTCCTAGTATCTCGCTGAGTGGTGTTGCTTCGGATAAACCGATCAGTATCTCATCAAACTGGACCATCTCCAGTACGGTTGAGAGCGAGAGCTGTGTCTGGCGTGGGTGCGTCACAAAGACAGATTCATGGGACGTTGGTTCCAAGAGTATCGTCTGTTCACTGCCAAGGACACCAGCGTCAGGGACACCAGCGTCAGGGACACCAGCGTCAGGGACACCAGCATCAGGGACACCAGCATCAGGGACACCAGCATCAGGGACACCAGCGTTGAGGACACCACCATCAAAGACAACTTGCAGTTCATCCGTCCCTGGCGAACTCAGGAGCGGGAACTCAAAGGTGGCAACCCCGTGTTGATCCGTGTTGGCATGAACGCGCTGCTCGCCAAAGTACAGCGTCACAGATTGATCCGCGATTGTCTGCCCTGCATCACTGCCCATCGTAATCGCACCCGAAAAGCCGGAATTCTGCGCCTCTGGGTCAAGCGTGGTAAGCTGCGCTTGAATTGTTACCGTTTCGCCAAATGCACCCGACAGCGATCCGTTTCCAGCATCAGAGAGCAGCGTCAGCGTTGTCGCATGTGGGGCTGCTTGGCTGGCTCCTTGAATAATATCCGGTTGGATAATGACACTGGGGTCCACATTGGGCTGATGATACGCGCCCCAGTTGGTGTTAACTGTCACCAAACCGACACCGTTGGCAGCTTGCACGATATACCGAATCGCCTCTGGATTCACCTCCGCTGGCAATGTCAGGACACCCGTCCACTGTGTGGAATCCTGTTGGCTTTGGGTCAAATCGAGCGACTGCCACTGTCCATGATAGCTGTCCTGCCCAGCCGAAGTATATGTCACCCACACCTCTTGGATACCTGCGGCTGGATGCCCAACAACACGGGCAGAGAATGCAACCTGCGTTGTGCTATTTGCACCGCCTTCTCCATCTTGGACAGATTCTGCCAGCACATGGGCAATTGTGGGCGGGTCTGCCAGCGCCGGCGTGATGGCTTCACCCGTGTTGGGGTTGATATATTGTTGGACGTTGTCACTGTAGTAGAGACGGAAACCCAACTGATTCCATTGCCGCAATGTGCCAATACTTCGGTCGGTAGCCTGATCTGTCACCGTATTTGAACGATACTGTGCTGGCAAGACAGACAGCCGCGTTTGAGATGCCCCGCTCATAACCGCGTTAAAATGGTTGATACGCCAAGGCAGCATGGGATAGAAGACATCGGAGGTGAAAATCGAGTGAACACCGCGAATCTCGGTGGCGGTTGCCCCCGTGAGCATAAACACATCGTTGATGTCTGTATACATTGCACTGCGCAACCCAACACCACGCAACATCAGCGAGCCACTGGATGAGCGACTGTTCTCGCTGCTGCCACCTAAACCGACATTATAACGCGCAAATGGCATCACAGGTTCGGCCAGATGGCTGACCACGCCATTCTTCCCTGTTAGATAAACCGCATCGGCGGTCGCATTCGAGGCCGGGTCATGTAAGACAATCGTTTCTTGTGTTGTTTCGGGGGCAACCGACACATCGGCAATCTGTGTCCCCAGCACCGCCCCAGGACCATGCGTCAACGGGACAAGTGCCGCTGCATTGCCGCTTCTGCTGGTTGGTGAATCAGCAACAAGCGAGGTCTCGCTCTCTGGTACAATGCGTCCAGTTGGCAGGTCAATCTTGAGCATGGGTAGGCCAAAGATGGTAGCCTCCAACAATGACTTTTCGTGTAGCGGTCGCATCTGTGCAATGTCAGCAAGATACTGTTGTTTGGCCGCAACCAGCGCATCACCAATCGCCACAGGTTCACCCGCTCCGTTTTCTGTGTAGCGCAGATGCTTGGTAAATTCAAGATAGAGCCGTTCGCTATATTCGATAAAGTCGGTATCGCCATATTGATAGCCCGTGCCACCGATAAAGGTTGCCTGTTTGCGGGCAAACGCCTGTGCCCAATCGGGGTCAGCACTGATGCCCGGCACGGCATGGGCATTGACGATGTTATAGCCAGAGTGACAGCCCGCACTGTAGACCAGCGCGTTGAGCAGGTCAATCTCGGACTCGGCCACGGATGACGCCAGTAGACGGGTGCTGTAATCGGCGGCCAACGCACTGCCCGCACTAAAATGCCCTGCCAAGAAGATGATGTCATGGCGACGCGCGTTGAGCATGTCCTCCACCTGCGGTCCTGTCCAGGCATCGGGATGGGTGGGTGGTAGGTCACGGCTGACAATCAGCGCATCTGCTGCCACCCCAATCCCCGCTTCGAGTTCATCTTTGACAGACAGTGCCACATCTTCCAGAAAGTCATAGCCTGTGACCATGGCCGATTGCGGAGCCGCCACAACGCCATTCTCAGTGAGCAAATAGGCATCCAACATCAGCCTGATCTCGTCAGGTGTTTCGACCAAACGACCAACGGGCAAATCAAAGATAGGGAAGTCATCATCGTGGATAGAAATCTCCTGCGCCGCCCCATAGTTGTCTTGGCTCAACACATACCCGCGTTTGAGGCTGGCTTGCGAAGCCGTGTTGTCAAAGACGGGTGGAATATAGTTACGTTCATTGGCAAGCCCGGCTTGGTCTGGATGGCGGAAGAAGGGAATGACCTCATCGTTGCCCAACAACACCACATAGCCGATGTCATGGTGCGCACGATAGGCGGTGACAATATCCTTGATGGCATAGGCCACAAGGTTTTTGGCAAAGGGACAGAGTGGTGCGGCATCCGCCTGTGCATTGGCCGCTGCCACACGCGCATCCTGGCTGACATCAACCACAACGCCCATCACTTCGGGGCGTTGGACAAATTCCTGTAAGGCTGTCTGCATGGCCGCAAGTTCATCTGGCGAACCCGTCAGACGGCTATAATCTACCAGTACCAATGTCTTAAATGCACCTGCTTGTACCGCTGTATTTGTCTCCGGCAAAAGCGTAGAAACACCGCTACACAACCCGGCAATATGCGTCACCTCTAATGTATAAAAACTTTCGCTGAGTTGCGCCCCATTGCGACCCCGCACCCGCACATAGTAGTCGCCCGCATTGTCCCACGTGTTGACAACAATACGCTCGCTCGCGGTTCCATTAAAGGCCGAGACAGCAAGCAAACTGCGTGTCTGTGCGCTAGAGAACGCATCGGGTGAGAAGGCGTCAGGGCTAAAGGCATCGGGCGAGAAAGCGTCTGGCGAAAAGGCATCGGGCGAGAAGGCATCGGGGCTAAAGGCATCGGGTGAGAAGGCATCAGGGCTAAAGGCATCGGGCGAGAAGGCGTCAGGGCTAAAGGCGTCGGGTGAGAAAGCGTCAGGGCTAAAGGCATCGGGTGAGAAGGCATCAGGGCTAAAGGCATCGGGCGAAAAGGCGTCAGGGCTAAAGGCATCGGGCGAAAAGGCATCGGGGCTAAAGGCATCGGGTGAGAACGCATCAGGGCTAAAGGCATCGGGTGAGAACGCATCAGGCGCAAATTCTGCCCCGAGCAAGGCCAAGTCTTCGCTGTCTTCGATATCCTGTAATGATTGGTGGGTTTCCCAGATATCTTTGTAAAGTGTGATGTCATAGTTGGTTGTCAGATCACGCAGTTCGATAATCAGCTTGCTTTCAGGCTCGACACTAAATTTGTACCAGCGCGTTTGGTCTGTTTGATTGAGGTGTTGTTTCACGGTAAACCCGGTCACAGTTTCCGTCCGCGCCGCCGCACGAATACTCTCACCGTTGTTGCTGCCACCACTGGTCAGGTCTCGCGCACAGGCTGTCACCCACGACACATTGCCGGGACAAATCTCTAACAATTCATCATCCAAGATATTGACGGCCAAGGAGGTTGGATTTAGCTGGGTAAAGCCGCTATCCGTGCTCATCACCGTGTGAACCACCGTGCCTGTGTGACTTCCTTCCATCAGGTCATCGTCCACCGCTGTGATGGTGACGCTCTGTGGCGTTTGCCAGTTGGTCGCATCAAAGACAAGTGCTGTGGGCGATGCCTGTAGCTGCTCATCAGTTGTCAGCAACACAGTCACCGAGGCCGCAGGCTCGCTCGCCAACAGCACTTGATAGGTCGTCTGTTCCGGTGGCATATCAGATATACTGTCGGCAGTTTCTGCGCGTGCTTCGGTAATCTCCAATAATTGTGTAATAAAGAGGAGGTCAACCGCAAGTTCAACGGTGGGTTCAGGCGTTGCCGTGCTTGTCGCCTCCACTTGGGCAAGAGGCACTGGGGTGGCGATAGATACAGGTGTGTTGACTGGTATATTGACAGGTGTTGCGGTTGTAGTTGAAGGCTGAATGGGGGGCAGCGTTGGGGTCGCGGTTGGCGTAGGCATCGTGCCTGTAGACGTAGACGTGGGTGTAGGTGTCACGGATGATGTCGGTGTCTGGGTTGGTGTACTGCTCGGTGTACTGGTCTGCGTCTCGGTTGGCGTATTGGTCGGCGTCGGTGTTGTCAAATCAATAATTGTGCCTTTGGCCTGCGCATCCACAATCGTAGCGTTTGTGGCTCCCGTCAAATTTAGATAGAAGAAGCGCTCCCCTTGTAACAGTTCCGGCTGGTCTACAATTGGAATCGCTATGACCCCGCTTGTCTGGCCGGAGGCAATTGTCAGCGTCGTATTTTGAGGCACATAGTACCCATTTCCAGAAGCGGTTGCACCTTCGGTTTGATAGGAGACATGGACAGCTTGCCCACTGGCTTCTGAGAGTGTGACCAGAAAATCTATGGTGCCATTATTTTCCGATGCGGATGCATCTTGAATTGAGACCATAGGGATTGTCTCATTATCTAGGATGCTCACTTGCCCTTGTCGGTCGACAAGCGTATCGGCCAGTCTCGCATTGACTGGGTTGCTTAGTTCCACAACCAATGTTTCTGTGGATTCCTGTAGCGCGTCATCCTGAATCGCGATGACAACTGTCGCTGAGAGCGACCCCGCCGCTATCGTCAATGTCTCGCTTCGTGCAATATAATCTGTACCAGCCGTCGCCGTCTGATCCACGGTTGTATAGGTCACACCAGCGTCCGCTACGCCACTCTCCGCAAGTGCAACGATGAGGGTCGCTGTGCCAGCATCTTCATTCACACTGATATTGCTGATGCTTATCAGGGGTTGAGCGACTGTATTTGTTACAGAAGCAGTCGTGCGCGTCGGGACTTCTGTGCTGGTGACAGAAGCCATGTTGACCAGTGTCATGCCATGTACAAGACCTGTCGCATTAAGTGTGACAGGGATGGTGACAGTCATCACGCCGTTTGTCGCCAACCCACCCACCGATAACGTATAGAGCGAACCCGTTAGGCTCCCCATATACTCAGACACGGTATCAACGTGAATGTCAGCCTGATTCGCTGTGATAGGGCTGGGCAAGGTATCGGATAGAACAATATTGGATGCTGGTGCGTTGCCTGTGTTTGTAACCCACAGTGTATAGGTAAAACGTGTTCCGGGTCGTATGCCACCTGTTGGCATCACCGCTTTTGTCATCGAGAATGTGACATAATCATTATCATGAATCGTGACAAGCCCTCTGGTCTCACTGATCACGCTGCTCAACATGCCATTGTTGGCATTGCTCAGGCTAACGGTAAACGTTTCAGCAGCTTCCACCGATATGTCATTGGTAATCGTGATGGCAACAGTGGTTGAGAGCGACCCGCTCGGAATCACGGCTGTTCCTGAACGGGCGTCATAATCATGACCCGCGACGGCTGTCTTGTTGACCGTCGTATAACCAACACTGACATTGGCAGCAGAGGTCTCACTGAGGGTAATGGTGAGCGAAACCTGTTCGCTTGATTCATCGACAGAAACGCTGTCAATAGTGATCGTCGGCAACTGGACTGTATTTGTCACAAGTGCGGTGACAGGTGTCAAATGCTGCGTACTTGTGACCGACACCCTGTTTATGAGATTCATGCCATCTGTCAGCCCAGATGTATTGACCGTAACGGGGATGGTAAGCGTGATTTGCTCATCGGGTGCCACTGCGACCGCAAAATAGGTAAGCTGCCCATTGTGCAGGCTCAATGAACTGGCTGAGGTCGCGGGTGTCATGTTTGATTGGGTGATAAGGCTGCTGATGGCGGTATTGACACCTGTGGGTAGCGTGTCTGAGATGGTGAGGTTGAATGCACTGATATTGCCACTGTTGGTCACACGCACGGCGTAGGTCAACCTATCCCCCGCTCCCACAGGACCAACTGGCTCAACTGTTTTATCAACCGACAATGTTAGATAGTCTTCATCAACAATATGGATGAGGCTACTGGTCTCTGTCAAGTGGCCATGACTCGCAGCCGTTTTGGTCAGTACAAGGCGCAGTGTCTCGGTTGATTCAAGCTCAATGTCATCGGTTATTGTGACAACAATGGCGGTTGAGAGCGAACCCGATGGAATGGTGGCTGTGCCGCTGCTTGGGATATAGTCACTGGATGCGGTTGTTGTTGTGTCGCTTGTGGCGTAGTCAAGGGTGATGTCAGCAGCATAGAGCTTAGATAGCGAAATGTCCAGCGTAACCGTTGCGTTGGCTTCGGTCACGGTGATGGCTGTATGACTCAACGAAATGGTGGGTTGGGTGATACTGACAACAAACGTTTGACTGGTCGAGGCTGATGCGCCGTTGGTTCCGCTGCCAGAGGCTGTGTTGGTAATGTTGGATTCATCGACAAAAAACGTGCCGACAGTCACAGGAAAAGAGATTTGGACGCTCTCATTGGGTCCCAATGTGATGGCATGGGTCACAGTCGGCAGCGTACTGGCTGATCCGACAATGCCTGCACTTGCGGGGGAGACGGTAATCTCACCCGCAAGCGTTAAGCCTGAATCTGAGAAGGCAGAGACGATGGTCGTATCTTTGATGACAACATCCGTTGTTGTCAATGCCCCGCTGTTGCTGGCCTGGAGTGTATAGGTGACAACACTACCACCATTGATTGTGGCTGCAACCGGGGTCATTGACTTACTCAGACTAAATCTTGGTGAGGCGTAGAAGCTGGCAAAAATACCCCCACCCGAATCCACACCACTGCGTTTGCCCCCCCATACCGCCACAAAATCACCCGATTCATCAATCGCAACCGCCGGGTCATTCACGGTATGCACATTGGTATTGGCTTGGAATCGACCCGTTGTGGCATTGTTACTGGCATCATAGGCTTGAACATGGATTTCATCAGATGTGTCCACCTCCCAGGCGACAACGAACCCTCCGGTGGATTGCATGTCGATCCGTGGACTCACATCGTCAACCGTATTGGTGATGTTAATGGTGATTTCACTACCAGATTGATTGCCATCACTGTCATAGCGTTGCGCATAGATATCGCTATCGCCACTTACAGGCAGTGTGTCGTTCCAAACAACCACAAAGTCACCGCTGTCACTCATAGCAACATCTGGGATTGCGCCTGAACTGTTGGTGAGCGTGTGTGTAATCGTACCATTGGTGGGTTGCAGTGTGCCGGAGGATTGATAGCGTTTGGTTAGAATGGCATGGTCTGCGGATGGTAGTGTCGCTTTGTAGGTGATTGCAAAATTACCACTGGCGTCCAGCGCAACCGCTGGTGTTGTCTCCTCCTGCCCCACAATATCATCAAGCTCTATCAGCGCCCCCGTTTCAAGAATGCCCGCTGTGCTGTAGGTATAGCGTTGCGCCACAATTTGGGCATTGGAACCTGTATCCTTTTGCCACGCCACCACCATGTTCCCGTTATCATTCACCGCAACATCAGCCAACTGGTCCGCAACGGAGGCTGCCCCTACATAGTCTGCTGGCATAATCAAATCCGAGATAGTAACCGTTGTCGTGGCAAAAAGTTGAAGATAGATATCGGTATCACCTGAGTCATATGTCCAGACAATGGCGAAATTACCGTTTGCATCCATTGCCATTGCAGGATCAGACACTAAGTTGCCACCAGCACTAAAAATGGTTTCTTCACTTCCCTGTGTCGCGCCATAATGGTTGTAGCGTTGAAAACGAATCGCTTCATCCGCGTGCTCCCACACAACCACAAAATCCCCGGTTGCGTTTTTTGCAACATCAGGTGTTTTCTGTACGCTGCCCAGATTTGTATTGACCAAAAATTCAGCGTCAATGATTTCAACGGCAGAGACTTTGGCGGATGCAAGCAGTATCAATAGCGGTACGAGAAAAAAAATGGCAACAAGCTGCCACTTTGTTATTTTTTGTGAAAAACCTGTGTGCAAACACAATCTTGGCTGCATATTGTGTATGACGTTAGGCAAGTGCATAGTTGGACATCCTTGTTTGATGAATTATGGAACCCTATCCTGTGTGTATACGTCGTTCTAATCAGACCCGGTATGCTAAGTTTTTTCTATATCTATCATTAGTAATCTATACTGAACATATCAACAGAACCAATAAGAAACAGGTATTGTTGCTCTGCTTATACTAACATGACAACTTGTACCTTGCATTGGTTCCCTGTCTGGTCATTAATTAGACAAATGACGTACAACCACACCGTTGATGTATCATCAAATTTACGTCCAATAATCGTATATTGCCAACCATGAACATCCGTTGTGATCAGGCGAATCTCAATTTGACATCTATAAAGTCAACTGGTATATTTTTGCAACGATTGATTTCAATCCACAATTAAATATGCAAGCTCTTATCGAGAAAGGTGGAGGGACCGGCCCAATGAAACCTAAGCAACCCATATCGGGTGCTAATTCCGGCAGACGTAACCTAGTCTGAAAGATGAGGGGGGTGATGAGCATGTAAAGACACTCATTTTGGCAAAATCAATGTTGAATAGGTATAAACAAGTTTGGTATTGAATTGCACAAAACAAGTAGGTGTTGACAACTCATTCAATCACGACCCTTCTCATTCATGGAAGGGTTTTTTTGTTGCATAAACCAGTATCACAGATTACCAATCTGTGTCTGCGGAGCAGGTAGACAACCTGCGGTACTGGCTCACCTATCATAATATGAGCGACTGAGTATTTATCAATCTTTTATCAATTTAAAAGGACTATCATTTTATGAGTACAGAAGAACGCCAATTAGGATTTTCAACACGCCAACTGCACGCAGGCCAAGCACCCGACTCGGCCACAGGGAGCCGGGGTGTACCCATTTACCAAACAACTAGCTTTCAGTTTCGTGACACAGAACATGCGGCCAATCTCTTTGCATTGGCCGAGATGGGCAACATCTACACACGCATTATGAACCCGACAACAGATGTTTTGGAACAGCGCATCGCCTCTCTGGAAGGTGGTGTTGGTGCCTTGGCGGCTAGCAGTGGACACGCTGCACAGACAATGGCGATTTTGACACTCTGTCAGGCTGGCGACCACATCATCAGCAGCAGCCGTCTGTATGGTGGCACGTATAACCAGTTTAACTACACCTTCCCACGTTTGGGCATTACTGTCACCTATGTAGACCCCAGCGACCCAGCCAGTTTTGAGGCCGCAGTGCAGCCCAACACGAAGATCATCTACGGTGAAACGTTGGGCAATCCAGATATCTCTGTTTTCCCCTTTGAGGAGGTGTCGGCCATTTCACAACAGCACAACATCCCCATCATGATCGACAACACCTTTGCAACGCCCTATCTCTGTCGCCCATTTGAACATGGCGCACACATTATAACCCACAGCACAACCAAGTTCTTGGGTGGACATGGCACAACTATTGGTGGTGTCATCGTCGATGGTGGTAACTTTGACTGGACCAGTGGCCGTTTTGATAACTTCACCACACCAGACCCATCGTACAACGGACTGAAATATGCCGATTTGGGACCGCCAGCCTTTATTCTCAAAGCACGTGTACAAATTCTGCGTGACATCGGTGCCTGTCAAGCACCGTTTAACAGTTGGGCAACCGTCCAAGGTATCGAGACGCTGAGTTTACGCATGGATCGTCATGTCTCGAATACGGAGCGCGTCGCACAATATCTACACAACCACGAGAGCGTTGCCTGGGTCAAATATCCAAGTCTGCATACGCACCCAGACCATGCACGGGCCAAGAAATATTTGCCGCAGGGTGCAGGGGCCATTATGGGCTTTGGCATCAATGGCGGTCGTGAGGCAGGCGAGAAGTTTATCAACAACCTGAAAATCTTTAGTCATGTCGCCAATGTGGGTGATGCCAAGAGTTTGGCGATTCACCCCGCAAGCACAACCCACAGCCAATTGAGCGATGAAGAAATGACCACTGCTGGTGTCTCACCGGACTTTATCCGCTTAAGCATTGGCATTGAAGACGCAGATGATATCATCTGGGATTTGGGGCAAGCATTGAGCGCAGCAACGGCTTAATCGGTAAATTAGTGGTCGGTACGCCAGTATTCAGTGTTCGGTAGGTCGGTATTCAGTGACGGAGTGGCTGAGTTACCGAGTACCGAATACTGAACACTGGATACTGAAAACCGAATTACTGCCGAGACTATTGAGGATTACTAAATCATAAAGGAATTGCATGAATTATCAGACATCAGCAGAGTTTTTAACCAACACCGCCAATCATCCTTGGGGACCAAACTCGGTTGGAGTGGTGACACCTCAGACCTTTTCATTTGCCAGCAAAGAGGAGCCATTCCTGCTAGATAGCGGTGAGTGTCTCAGCGAAGTGACCATTACCTATGAAACCTATGGGCAGTTAAATACAGAGCGCAGTAACGCCATTTTGATTACACATGCCTTAAGCGGGAGTGGTCATGCGGCGGGCTATCACAGCGAAGAGGATAGCAAACCTGGCTGGTGGGATGACTGCATAGGTCCGGGCAAAGCCTTTGACACCAATCGCTTTTTTGTCATCTGTAGCAATGTGTTGGGTGGTTGTTATGGCACGACAGGACCCTCGTCGATTGACCCGGCAACAGGCAAACCCTACGGACTCAATTTTCCTGTTGTCACGATTGGCGATATGGTGCGGGCACAGGTCAAGCTGATTGATTCGCTAGGCATTGCTCAACTGTTGAGTGTTGCGGGCGGTTCAATGGGTGGGATGCAAGCACTAGAGTGGGCTGCCCATCATCCCACACGGCTTAAATCGGCGATTCCATTGGCAACCACCGCGCATCACAGCCCGATGCTGATTGCCTTTAGCGAGGTCGGTCGCCAGGCCATCTATGCGGACCCCGCATGGAATTATGGAGACTATTATGATAAACCGCAAAAGCCCGATGCGGGGTTAGCAGTGGCGCGCATGGTCGGTCACATTACCTATCTCAGCGAAGAATCCATGCAACAAAAATTTGGTCGCCGTCTACGTGGCATCGAACGCTATGGCTATGAGTTTAAAACCGAGTTTGAGATCGAAAGTTACCTGAGCTATAACGGCAGTAAATTTACCGAACGCTTTGACGCCAACAGCTATCTCTATGTCACCAAAGCATTAGACTATTTTGATCTAAGTCCGTCAGAGGAACCCTTGGCAACCGCGTTTATGACTGATAGCCAAGATGATAACCAAGATGATGGCCGAGACATTAAATATTTGGTCGTCAGTTTTACCAGCGACTGGCTCTACCCAAGCTATCACAGCAAGGAATTGGTGAGCGCGCTCACGGGGGCCGGGGCAGATGTCACCTATCTTGACATCCAGAGTACATGGGGACACGATGCCTTTCTCTTGGAGGTCGAGACCATGACCGAGTTGTTAGGCAGTTTTCTGGATCGTTTGGTGCGCGAGGAAGGAATCTCAGAACATGACGCCTACCAAATGAACAGTACACCTGTGAGTCACGTGCCGATGAAGACCACAACATTGACGATGGCGCAGAAGATGGCGCAGCCGTTGCCGTCACAAAACGGGCAACACTTGGGGCATCAATCCGAAACCGATGACGCCTCACCTGCAAGCAAGCCATCAATCGATAGCAGTTTTGTACAAAACTTTGTTACTCGCGTAAAAAAGACCAATTCAACCGTAAACTCAACTGAGCCTGTATCCTAATATGAGAACAGATTTACACACCAGTGATGAAGCGCATCTACGCCCTGATCTACAGGCAATTGCCGATTTGATCCCCGACCAAACCAAAGTGCTGGATTTGGGTTGTGGTGATGGCGCACTGTTGGCACACCTTGTCGAAACACACCATGTCCAAGGGCGTGGTATTGAATTAAGCGAGGACGGCGTCTTGACCTGTGTGCGTCGTGGACTTAGTGTGCGCCAAGGCAACCTACAAGAAGGGTTGGCCGACTATCCCGACAATAGCTTTTCGTTTGTTATCCTTAGTCAAACTTTGCCCTATTTGGATGATCCGGCTATGATTATACAAGAAATGTTGCGCGTGGGGGAGCAGGCAATTGTCAGTTTTCCCAATTGGGGATATTGGCGTTGCCGGTTCGATTTGCTGTTGACAGGGCGTATTCCTGTCGCTGTAGACCTGCCCCAGAAATGGCATGAAGCACCACGCCGTCAACCTTTAACCGTAAAGGATTTTTCTGCCTTCTGCGATCAGGTAAATGTCAGAATTTCCAAACAGGTCTATCTTTCACAGGGGCAATTTATGCCTGTGGAAAGATTGTTACTGCAACGATTGAAGACACTCTTGGCGACAACGGCGGTCTTTGTGTTAGAAAGCGCGTAGGTCAGTAGGTCGGTGAGTCAGTAGGTCGGTGAGTCAGTAGGTCGGTGAGTCAGTAGGTCGGTGAGTCAGTAGGTCGGTGAGTCAGTAGGTCGGTGAGTCAGTAGGTCAGTAGATCGGTATTTGGTAGGTCGATGAATCACCAAATACCGACCTACCGAAT
>JBCCFC010000226.1:0-13414 GCA_039029935.1 Chloroflexota bacterium | reverse complement strand
TGAGTTGGTCACAGCAGTTCGCACAACGGCTCTTAACCGACGATATTTGAGCAACGCCTTACCCAAAGAAGAAATTCACGCTCGGTTATTGAAAAAAAATGAAATTCAAGAGACGCCATTAAATCTGCTAACACCTCGCCAGCGCGAGGTGCTACAACTTATCGCTGAAGGATATACCACCAAAGAAATTAGTAAAATGCTCTGTATCAGCTATAAGACAGTGGAAACACATCGATCCAACCTGATGAATAAGTTCGGTATCCATGATGTTTCTGAGCTGGTTACATATGCGATTGAGAATGGTTTAGTACCTACGCCAGATTCGTACTTTGTCTAATCTGGCAATTCACCGGACCATTGGCAAATAAATTTGCATCATTGATATTGCGCCACCAGGCTCCAACATCAGTGGTTGGAACACATCATTCTGCCACATACCTCGGCCATTCATCTCATGACCATCAACATGGAAAGTCAACTCTTGCCCAGAATTACTGCAAGGGCCAATGGCGTGTGCATCTACAGCATACACAACCGCATCATCCATCAGCTTCGTCAACCCACTACCACAGAGCATATCGCCAGCCCAGATGGTGACACGCTGGTTGGCCGTTGGTGTAAAGCCATCAGCACCAACGACTTCGCCATAAAATGTGGACGGTGGCGTTGTGCTTGGCGACAGTGGGGCATGGGTTGCGGCTTGCATCATCACCATTTGTGGTGTACTACTCATCGAAATGGTCACAGGCTCGGTGACATAAATCCAGTAGCCACGTGCAAACTCAAGCTCGGCGAACTCGTTGACCCAATCGGGTGTCGCAGGGTCTGCGCTGTAGCCTTTCCACGGGTCGTTGGGGTCCTGTGTGTCATAGGCAAAGAGCGTGGTGTACTGGCCCTCAATCGAGGCCAATGCATCTGCGATGGGGCGTACATCTTGCACGGGATAGGAGATGAGATTCCATCCAGCGGTTTCGATAGGGACTTCGAGCGTGGACATGAGAGCATAGAGACCGGGGCCAGGGACGCGGGCGATGGCTTCAGCGAGGGCACTGTCTGTAGTCAATGCGGTCGGTAAGCGATTCCATGTGTTAGAGGTGTCATCATAGCGATAGACACGCAGGAAAGCCTCTTCACCCGCTGGTACTTCGTCTACCAAGTAACGGAATCGTAGACTGGCCCCGTCGAGGTCGGGCGCATTGGCCGATGCTGAGAGGTAATATCCTTTGCCGATGACCGTCAGCCAATTGGGTGATGCGGGTAGGAATGGGGTCGATTGGAGTGTGTGAAATTCGCCGGGCAGAAATTCATCCTGCGGGACAAAGAGCATGACTTGCCCATCGCTAGAAATGGCAGGAGCGTTGTCCACGTGATTGTCGATCAGTTGTGCAGGCCGATTGTTACGTGCCAATAATCCGTAATCATCCAGTTCCAACGGCGCACCACCCAGCCCATAATCCAAAACCAGCAGACGGTCGCCTGAGCCAGCAGCCTCACCGGATGTGCCGACCCAGAGTGCGACTTGGGCAGCCGTAGCAGGTTCGGTGAGATTAAATGTGCCTTGATAGCGATTATTCTGATAGGCTAGCTGGATGGTTGTGGGTGTGCCTGTACTCTCGGCATCGGAGGTTTCAACTTTGCGTGGGAATAGCTGCGCTTGCAGGGTCAAGTTGGATGCCAGCCCATCGACCTGTACTTGAATCGTACTGGATGTGACAATAGAGAAGCGGACACGTGGTTGCCATGTCTCATCTACAGACAATGTAACGCTGTCACTCTCGTCAGCCAATGTCTCACAGCCCGTGCGCAGGCTTTCAGTTTCAAAAACACAGAGACGATCTCCGGGTTCTGATCCCCATGCGCGCACAAAATCCTGGGTGGGTCGTCCCACATCAATCAGTCGTTCCGGGTCAGCTTTGAAAAGGAAGGCACGGGCTTGTTTGCCTGGTTGATAACGTCCGCCATTGGCATCTATCAGTGAAAAGAGTGGTGCATCAAAGGTGTTAACCTCGGTGGCAGGCTCAACAACACGAATTTGGGTGACGTTGAGTTGCAGGTTGGTGGGGCCTTGGTTGAGATTGGCAAGCGATTGGGTTGGGGCGTTGAGCATGGGATAATGCACGGTGATGGTTTCCCAATCCCAGCGGCCTAACAGCCGTTGATTCATGGTTTGGGCGCAGTTGGGCAACCAGTCAATCTCCGGGTGGAATTCAGTTTGCGCATCACGATAGGGGTTGCTCATCGCGCTGGGGCAGGTATCCACGCTGATGAGTGTGTTCTCCTCATCCAGCCCTAAATAGTTGTCCTGCAAGAAGAAGAGGTAATGTCCCAATTCATGCGCCAAGGCGCGCGGCCAATCATCGCTGACTGTGCTGACCGAATCATCAAAGCGATTCCATACCACACCCATACGCACAGCCCCCGGCACATAGTGAACCAGCATACTCTCTTCGTTGGCTGCACCCTCGTTGAGCAAAATTGTCTCGTTTTCAACGTTCTCGACAATCCCGCCGATGTCGGCATTGGGACGTAGGCGGTTGCTGGCAAAAATCTGGAGATCGGCAGCATCCCAATATGTCTTATCATGGTAGATGGTCATATCGCCCAGCGCGGCCTGCCCATTGGTCCAGTCATAGAGCAGTTCGGAGGTGCGTCGAAGGTCGGTATTTAACTGCACCATAAAGTTATCATCGTTGCGCGCATCCCATTCTAGCGAAACAGTCAGGTTAAAGAGGATAAGCGGATTCTCGTCCGAACTCGTCAGGGTGTGTAGGCCATTGTTGGCAGCAGGAGAGAGGTCAAGTCCTAGCGTAGTCGGTGTCGCACTGGTGTGATAGACCGTGTAGCTGGCTGTGCTTTCGATGGGTGATAACGCGACAAAACGGTCACTGTCCTGATCACCAACATCAAACGCTGCACTGCTCTGGAGAATGCCTTGGGAATCGGTGTGGGCAGGTATGCCGTCACTGGCGGCAATCACATCGCCAGCGGTGGCATCGGCAGGGATGCGATAGACAATGGCTCCGGCAGATGGCGTCTTATCGTATCTAAGCACTTGGATGGCATTGCCTTGTGTACGAAAGGGACGTGTTTGCGCTTTCCACAACGGTCGTTGTGGGATGGCGGGCAGATTGTTAATCACCAGCCCTGGTGATGGGTAGGCTTCAAGCCGCAGGGATGTATTGGCATTTTGCCCAAAGAAGCCGCTGCCATAGATATCCCAGCTATAAAATTGCTCTTGATTGGTGGAGACACCGGAGACATCATCAGCAGGTGTGGCACTGTTCCAGACACCACCGTCATTAGAGAAAAAACCTCGAAGTGTTGCATTGGGTGCGATGCTACTGCTCAGTTGATAGGGCACTGCGATAAGACCGTCGTCATTGACGGTTGACAGTGCATAGTGATTGGCCGGCGCCAGCAGTGTTTGGTCGATCTGCATGAGACTATCGGCTGTGTTTGCAAGTTGTGACAACAGGGGTGAGGTTGGCAGGTGATATGGATAGAGGTAATTGACACCATCGGCATTGGTAACGGCTAAATCGAGATAGCCATCAATGTTGACATCCGCCAAGGCGACATCATGAAATGCACCCTGTTCGGCAGAGTGCCATAACGCTGTCTCGGTCAATTCGCCATGTTGATTGAGATAAACTTTGGCGACACCTTCACGATTGCCAGCAGCCAAATCCAGATCGCCATCACTATCGACATCAGCTAACGTCACACTGAGCGTTTCGTCGGCGTCATTAGAACGCCAGCCTGCCTGCGTCGCTAGTGTACCACCGATGTTGAAATATACCTTGTTGTCAGCATGTCGATTGCCCACCACCAAATCCAACAGACCATCACGGTTGATATCCCCCCATGCAACGCTCTCGGTTTCGTCTTTGTCTACCGATGACCACATGGCAGCCTCCTGAAGGATACCCGCGTCATTGAGATAAAGTTGATTAGCCGCACGGTAGTTGCCCACAGCCAAGTCAAGGTCGCCATCATTGTCAGCATCGCCCCAAGCCAGTGAGGTTGAGTTCTCGATTTCATCGGATAGCCATGCTGGTGAAGTTTCCAGACTTGTCCCCTGATTCATATAGAGCAAGGTCGGGCCACCAAAGATGGCAATTGCTAAGTCAAGGTCACGGTCGTTGTCGATGTCGGCCCAGGCGATATCGCTACCATTGTCGTTGACACCCGTTTGCACATCGGCCTGCCAACTGGGGCTAGTCTCTAGTATACCGTTTTGGTTGAGATACACGGCGTCGGCGGCGTCACGGTTGACTACGGCCAAATCGAGGTCGGTATCCCCATCCATATCGCCCCACGCCAATGCCACTGTTTGATTACTCGCATCGGAGAACCACGAGGCAGTTGTCTGCAATGCACCAGCAACGTTGAGAAAGAGCTGGTTGCGGTCATTCCAATTGGCAACGGCAAGGTCAATATCGCCATCATCATCGACATCGCCCCATGCCGCATCGTAAGAGGAGAGGCTATCGGCAGATGACCACTCGGCGGCATTGCCCAAGGCCACCAATTGATTGCGATAGAGTTTGTTCGGGCGGCGCAGATTGCCTGTCGCCATATCGATATCGCCATCACCATCTACATCTGCAAAGGCTACGCTACGCGTATTATCGGTGACACCTGATGTCCACACAGCAGTGTCACCCAATTGGGTTATGCCCTCTATCTGTTCGGCTACATAAAGTTTGAGGACACCATTGCTGTTGCCTGACATCAAATCTAAATCACCATCATTATCGACATCTGCCCATGCCACGCTCCATGTCTCGTCAGCCTCGGTGGATGACCAACTTGGTGTGGGTTCTAACAAACTGCCCTGATTGAGATAGACGTGATTGCTGGCGTTGCGATTACCCGTTGCTAAGTCAATCAACCCATCACCGTTGACATCGGCCCATGCAAGGCTGGTGATGCTATCAACGCTGGTAGCAGACCAGGTGGGTGTGTTGGAGAGGGTTGTGCCTGTGTTCAAATAGAGTCTGAGTGGGTGAATTTCATTGCCGACAGCAAGGTCCGGCAACGCATCGCCGTTGACATCGGCCCATGCAATGCTTAACGTGCTTTCGCCTTCGTTGGCAGCCCAATAGACTGTGTTGGCGAGTGTGCCATTTTGGTTGTGGTAAATCTCGACGGGGGTGTCACGGTTGCCAAGTGTGAGATCGAGAAAGCCGTCGTTGTTGACATCTGCCCAAGCAATACTACGGGTGTCTCGGCTTTGCGATGAGGACCAAATCGGGTTCGTCAACAGCAGCCCGTCCTCGTTTTCATAGACACGGCTGCGGCCATTGCGATTGCCAACAGCGAGGTCAAGGTCGCCATCCTTATCCACATCCCCCCATGCGACCGCATAGGTTTGGTCGGTTTGGGTCGAGGTCCAGATGGGTGTTGCAGAAAAGATGTTATCCGTCGTCGTCAATTCTGGATGCGTGAGGTGTGTGTCATGTTTATTTACATAGACAAGGTTGGGACCGTTGCGATTGCCTACGGCCAAATCAAGGTCGCCATCATCATCCATGTCACCCCATGCAATGCTCATGGTTTCATAGTCGATGTCGCCGCCATACCACTGAGCAATGGTTTCTAAACCGATGAATGATTGGCTTTCGGCTTGTGTATCAACTACAGATATAATGGGTTCAGATGATTTGGCGTCAGGTGGTTTGGCGTCAGATGATTTGGCATCAATAGATTTGGGCAAAAGGAGCAGAAGCAGCAGGATGAGCAGAAAAACATCCCATAGATATTGTTGTAATGCGCTGTGTTCTGTAGCTGAATTCGGCATTGCTTGTCCTCATGTATCTCTCAATCGTGTGTAAACTTTACGGTTTTGCTACGCTTATTCTACAACAAATAACGTAGAAGTTCATGACTGAGGACTTACAATCGGCTGTCACCATGCTGTCAACTACCTGTCAACGTACTAGAATAGAGGCCAATCTAGTTTGCCAATTTTTGAAAATTGGTGAGATATGGGGACTTATTGCATGGATACCCAAGAAGGAATATAATGGCAGACTATGAATAAAGATGATTTACGTGTACAGCGCACACACCGCTTTTTGCGCGAGGCATTGATTGCGCTCATCGGTGAGCTTGGCTATGACAATGTGACCATCCGTCACATCACGGACCGCGCACAGGTTGGCTATAAAACCTTTTTTCGCCATTTTGACAGCAAGGAAGCATTGCTGAACACGGTGATGGAACGATTGGTCAATGAATTTCAACGAACGGTTTTATCGCCGGACCAGCCCTTTGCATCCGAAACCAACACCATCAATGCCGTACATTTTGCAGAGAAACATGCAACCGTCCTGCTTGCAGCATTACATAGCCCGGCGTCAGATCAGCTATTAAAGCCGTTCGTAACCTTTGCACATAAGGAGGGACAACGCACGTATATTGGTAGCAATATCCCCGATGAACTGGTGGCACATCATTTTGCGTCATCCGTTTTTGATCTGCTGGGGTGGTGGCTAGACAATGACATGCCCTATCCACCTGAAGAAATGGCTGAGTATATCAATCGACTGGTGATCAGGCCGTTGAAGAGTGTGTTGAGTACGTCGGATATATAAAGATTTTTTGCTCAATCTGTGACAGTATAAACGGGGTCTACAGCAGGTTGCGCAGTACGGTCACTCGTTGGGTCATGCAGAAATGTGGCTGATTCTGTTTGTGGAAGGGGTGGATGATGCCAACCGTCAAAAGTTTGAGGTGACGTATCATGATGACAAGACGAATGTGATTGTTTATCCCGTTTTGGTGGCAACGGGACGTTAGGATACAATAGCGGTTAACTTTGGCTCATATTCGGTGAGCGTCAGCACAACCACATAATCAACAACTATCAATAAATTCAGGAGGCAACAACCATGGGCAACCACAATGGCAACCAAGCCAAAACCAACACCAAATCTCGCAAACACAGCAAGGACATCCCTTGGCAGCAAACCATGTGCATTCTCTGTGCCACAAACTGTGGTATTGAGGTGCAGACCGAAGGACGACATATCACACGGGTGCGCGGTGACAAGGCGCACCCAGTCTCACAGGGCTATCTCTGCCAAAAGGCGGCGCGCATCGACTATTACCAAAACCATCTACGTCGGCTTCATCAACCACTGAAGCGGCAGGCGGACGGTTCATTTGCACCCATTGATTGGGACACGGCCATCAGCGAAATCGCGGCCAAACTGGTGCAATTACGTGATGAACATGGTGGTCACAGCATCGCCTACTATGGTGGCGGCGGTCAGGGCAATCATCTGCCCGGTGCTCATGCAGTCGGTTTGCGTGCAGCCTTGCAGACACCCTACTATTACAGTTCGTTGGCGCAGGAAAAGACGGGCGATTTCTGGATCAACGGCAAACTCTTTGGTCGCCAAACCTGTCATGTCACCGAGGGTATTCATGAGGCTGATTATGTGATTCTCATTGGCACAAATCCCTTCCAGTCACATGGTTTTCCACAGGCGCGCAAAGTGCTGCGTGAAATCTCTAAAGACCCCAACCGCACACTGGTCGTCATCGACCCACGTCGCACCAAAACGGCAGATTTGGCCGATATCCACATCGCAGTAAAGCCAGGAACGGATGCCTTTTTGATGACGGCAATGTTGGCAACGATTACACAAGAGGGGTTGGAAGACCGTGAATTTTTACAAGAACACACGGTGGGCTTTGAGGCAGTGCATGATGTACTGATGGATGTGGACATTCCGGCCTATTGTGCCAAAGCCGAAGTACCGGAGGCAGTTGTGCGTGAAGTGGCGCGTGGGTTGGCGGCTGCCGACAAAGCATCGACCCGTCATGACTTGGGTGTCGAGATGAGCCTGCACAGTACACTTAACTGCTATTTGGAGAAGCTGCTCTTTTTGATCACAGGCAACTTTGGGGAAGAAGGCATGAATTCCCTACACACCCAATTTGTGCCCCTCATCGGTCATTCTGAAGAGCCAGAGAAGGGTGGTGTCACCAGCAAAGTCACCAACATGAAGGAGATCAGCAAACTCTTCCCACCCAACCTGTTACCACTCGAAATTGATACTGACCATCCAGAGCGTATTCGTGCGCTCTTTGTGGACAGTGCCAATCCGATGCAGACAGCGGCGGATACCTATGCCTATCAACGGGCCTTTGAAAAATTAGAATTGACAGTCGTGGTCGATGTTGCCATGACCGAAACAGCCGAATATGCAGACTACATTCTGCCTGCGCCAACACAATATGAAAAGGCTGAGGCCACGTTCTTCTCCTTTAGCTTCCCAACCAACTATTTCTATCTGCGCAAACCCATTTTAGAGCAAGAGGGCAATACACTGCCAGAGCCGGAAATCTATCGTCGTCTACTGGTGGCGATGGGTGAGTTGCCAGACCGTTTCCCAGAGTTGGAGGAGCTAGCGCGCCAATACCGTGCCAACCCAGAAACGGGCATCTTCCCAATGGCACTGATGCAAGCTGTCAACGAGAGTCCCAAGTGGAATGACTACATCAGCGTCATTCTCTATGCTACGTTGGGCAAAGCACTGCCATCCAAACTTCAATCGGCAGCCGCTGTCTGGGGCGCAGCACAGTTCTATGCGCGCCGCTATAAAGAGCAGGTGAGACGTGCAGGCTATGAAGGCAAGGGACATATGCTGGGTGAGGCGTTGTTCAACGCTATCTTGGAGAGTCCAACTGCTGTACCCGTCAGCGCCCATATCCACGAAGAGACGTGGGACCTCGTGCGTCATCCAGAGGCCAAGATTCACATGGACATCTCAGAAATGTTGGCTGAGATGCAGGAACTGCCCGATGAACTTGCACAAAGCGGTACCAGCGACGACTTTCCCTTTGTGCTGGCAGCGGGTGAACGGCGTGATTACAACGCCAACCAGATCATGCGTGACCCTGACTGGCGACGGGTGGACCGCGATGGTGCGCTACGCATTCACCCCGACGATGCGCTCAAAGTCGGTGTTATGGATGGCATGAAGGTCATGTGCGAGTCCGAGGCTGGTGGTGTCGAGGTGCTGGTCGAGCTTGACGATGCCCAACGCCCTGGGTTCCTCTCGTTACCACACGGTTCAGGCATGGAGTACCCAGACCTCGAAACAGAAGAAATGGTGCAAGTCGGGCCAAAGCTCAACTTCCTAACATCATCGCTACACTGTGATCCAATCGCTAAGACGCCATATCATAAGTATGTGCCAGTGCGGTTGAGAGCAGCGTAAGACAGTTTAACCGCAGAGGGCGCAGAGAGCACAGAGGGTGTTGGGGTGTGATGGTGTTGGGGTGTGATGGTGTTGGGATGTGATGGTGTGATGATTGGTGAACTATTCAACCTTTCAACCCTTCAACCTTTCAACCCTTCAACCCTCTACGTTCTCTACGTTCTCTGCGTTCTCTGCGGTTAATATTTGGAGTTTGTCATGAAAATTTACGATATCAGTTTACCGTTGGAAGATAGCCCTAGCGAGCCATTGCCCGTGAAGGTTGAGCATCAATCTCATGCCGAGAGTGCGGCGTTGATGGCGAGTTTTTTTGATGCGACTGTGGATGACTTGCCCAATGGCTTGGGTTGGGGCAATGACACGATTCATACGAATGCACACAGCAGTACGCATGTCGATGCGCCTTGGCACTATTATCCGACTTGCGGTGATGCGCCTGCGCGCACGATTGACCAGTTGCCGCTGGAGTGGTTCTTCCATGACGGTGTGGTACTGGATATGCGTCATAAATCGAAAGGTGGGTTGATTAGCACTGAAGATGTGCAACAGGCACTCACCGCCATCGACTATACGCTCAAGCCCTTTGATATTGTCATGATTCAGACCGATGCCGACAAGCAGTGGGGCAAGGCCGAGTATTTCAATGCAGGGTCGGGCATGAGTGCGGAGGCGACACGTTGGCTGATTGCACAGGGCATCAAGGTGATGGGCATTGACGCGTGGGGGTGGGATCAACCGTTTTGGGCGCAAAAAGAACGATTCAAGGAGACGGGTGACGCCAGTGTCATCTGGGAGGCGCATCGTGTGGGCATGGACCTTGAATATTGCCAGATTGAAAAATTAGCGAATTTGGATATGTTGCCACGCCCTTATGGGTTTACCGTGTCGTGTTTTCCTGTGAAGATGACGGGGGGCAGTGCTGGGTGGAGTCGTGTTGTGGCGATTTTTGACGATCTTTAAATCGATCAACCCGAAATATATCCAAATCAACAGGCGGCTCTTCATCCATCACCAACGCCGCCAAAATCTCGCCCAGCACAGGCCCAAACTTAAAGCCATGCCCTGAAAATCCTGCCCCAATGATGATGTTTGGCAGGGTCGGGTGACGATCAAGGATAAAGTTATCGTCCGATGTATTAGTGTATAGGCAGACTTGCTGAAATGTGGGTGTAGGATCGAGGAAGGGAAACCTTTGTTGGACAAGCTGTTGGGTGGCAGTGAGGACATGATCGTCAATTGGCCGTCGCTCGTCGTCGGGATCAATTGTCGAGCCAGTCTGATGCCAGCCAATTTTGACACCGGGGATGTCGATTTGGGGCAAGATGAAGAAAATGTCGTCTTGATGATGGTCATCACCTGTGGGCATGGCGTTCATGGTGTGGTCGGGTGCATTAATGTTATTTTTAGGCACAAAGTAGGCGACCTGTTCCTGTGTAACGTTGAGGGGCAGCGTCAGCCCCAGTGGTGTCAACAGTTTGTTGGCCCATCCGCCCGCAGTGATGACCAATTTTTTCGCAGAAAGCCGCTCGCCAGATACCAGATGCACCACCGACTGTGACTCATTTGCCTCAATTCTTTCGACACGTTCACCGCTCCGTGTTGTGCCACCGATCAAGCGCACTTGCGCCCAGAATGCCTGTACAGCCTTGGTTGCAAAGACTACGCCACCAGCAGGGTGATACATGGCCTCACTGTCATCATCAATGTGATATTGCGGAAACCGCTGATTGCTCTCTGTTGCTGAGTAGCGTTGATGGGGGATGTCAAAGTGACGAAAGCTGGCTTCTAGCTCGCGTATCCACTGCCCGCCAATGGGACCGCATTCCCATGTCCCTGTGCGTTGAATCAGTGGTTTGCCCATAGCCTCGCTTAAGGCATGCCAAGCACGGTAGGACCATATCGCCATTTCTACATAAACGGATTCTGCATAGCCGAGACGGATGATGCGCCCGTCGCCGTGTGAACTGCCCTGTGTATGGCCGGGTTCAAACTGGTCGATGAGCAGAACCTTCTGGCCGTGTTGTGTCAGTACATCCGCAGTCGATGCACCGACAATGCCGCCGCCGATGATGATAGTATCAAATTGTTTTATACTCATTTTCGTTGATGTTGACTTCCATGTTTAAGTATTGGTATGAAATAGATTTGTTCACCTGCTGACCTGTTAACCACGGCCAAACGATATTGGATGCGCCGACAATGGCCCCAGCTGCGTTGAGCGATACGGCATGAAGAATACCAAAATGCAAAAAGAATGCACCATATAGACCCATAAAACCAGGCATAACTGTAGATGCAAGATTAAACTTCATATTCTTTTCAAACCGTTTGGCAATGTCGAGAAGATGGAGTATCTGGTTTAAATTCTGATTCATCAGAACAACTTGTGCTGTATCGGTGGCAGCACTGGATGCACCGCAAATCGAAATAGATACATTGGCCTGTTTGAGTGCAATGGAGTCGTTGATTCCGTCACCAACAAAACAAACTGATCTACCTTCTGCCTGCAATTGTCGGATCAACTCTGCTTTATTTGAGGGCAGTGTTTCAGCAAAATATCGGTCGATGCCTAGACGATTTGCCAATTGTCTCGTCGGAGACTCATTGTCACCGGATATAATCATCGTTGATATATTGCATTCTTGTAACGAACGCACAACATAAGCAGCCTCATCGCGGATGGTTGGCTGGAGTTCAATCGCACCGATCAATTTGTGATCAACAGCCACATAGACAAAGGAGTTGCCCATAGACAAGCTTTTCTGGTGTTGTACTGCTATACATGCGGGAACGGTAATTTGTTCTATATCCATAAATCGTCTGCTGCCAACACAAACAACTTTTGTTGAAGCAACAGAAACATTTGCTATCGTATCAATATCTGTTTTAACTGGTGGCTCTTCAACTGTTACCTTGAGTCCATATCCAATTTCGTACTCAGCGGTATGGATAGCCAGTCTCGCTAAATTCTGCTCGTTCGCTTTTTTGCGAATCGCCTTGGCGATGGGGTGAGATTGTTTATGCTCGGCGGCGGCGGCATACATGAGTAGTTCACATGCAGTCATTTCCTCACAAACATAGATGTTGCTGACATGTGGTTCTTCCTTCGTGAGCGTACCTGTTTTGTCAAAGACGATTGTATCGACTTCCGTCAAGAGTTGCAAGGAGCGACCATCTTTTACTAAGATGCCCTGTCGGGAAGCAAGATTGAGAAAACTGAGCATACTAAGTGGGCCAAGAATTGTCATGTATGTGCCAAAACCAACACTCAGAACGGTCAAGGCGGTTGTTGCTCCTGCGAGTGGAAATAGGAGAAGACTTAATAGTAAGGTTGCTTTTGCCGATCTCTCGCTAATCACCTCGCCCCATGACTGAATCGACGTTTTAAAGTCCGCAGTTTGGTTCAAAATTTCGCCAATTTGAGCGGCAACAGTCTCCTCACCAGTCTGGCTCACCTCAATCAAAATTTTGCCTGATAAGACCATGGTCGAGGCGAGAACATTGTCTCCAATCTCCTTCTCCAGAGGTTGAGATTCGCCCGTTAGGATATGTTGATCGATACTTGCCCGTCCACTACATATCTTTCCATCGACAGGCACAACATCACCCGCACCGACGACAATAATATCACCACATTTTAAATTTTCAATCGGAACTTCAATCTCAATATCATCTTTGACTAGCCACGCAGAACGTTTTTGATTGCCAAAGACATTAATCAGGCTATTCTTCGAGTAATCCTCTGTCCTTGATAGGAGCTTGCGGCTAATCCGATAAAACCCCGTGCCGAGCGCTGCCGCAAAATAGCTACCTGTGGCAATTGCACCTGTCATAAAAATAGCACACAGGATCGCCATTGCCTGTCCCTGCATTTTTCTAAATGAGATCAGGACATCCTCATAAGCACGATATGCCATCCAAAACAGTCCCGGAAGCGAGAGGTATATTAATGGTGTATAGAGCAGTAACCCTGTCCCTGCAAATACCAATGAACTCATTGTCATCGTCAAATCTTGATTCAGTTTTTTCTCAACTTGATGCATTTTTGCGGTATCCAGTGTGGCATCAATTGTGCTAAGTTGCTCTTGGCGTGGGTCAACCAAAAAGGGCGTAATATAATTTTGTACAAACCGCTCAACAAGTGTCTTTTTGGATAAGGTTAACTTTTGAGGATAGGC
>JBCCFC010000225.1:0-13419 GCA_039029935.1 Chloroflexota bacterium | reverse complement strand
CGATATTTTTCATTAAAGGCGGCAACCTCAGCATTGACATAATCTGTCATTTTTTGGACTTGTGCTTCATAGGTTGGCTCAGGTGCAATCGCTGAGAAATCCCAACGCATGATGAGATATTGATTGCGTTGTTTGGTTGGATTCTGCCCAATCTTCAAGTGTCCAAAGAGACGGTCAAACTCACCAGCCTTGGCAATATCATAATAATTTTCCAAGACAGAGAGAAGCAAACTCTTGCCGAAACGACGAGGCCGCAAAAACAGAAGACTTTTGGCCGTACGCTCAAGCAGAGGAATACGGTCTGTGCGATCAATATAGAGGTTGTTTTCTGTGATAATGTCGTAAAAATCACAGTTGCCATATGGAAATGCTAACATGACGCTCCTTCCTCGGTCCTCGTCTGAATTTACAGAAAGCTTATTCGCAGTGTACCCTAATTATATCACAAAGGCCGTCCTCATGATGCATTGAGGGCTTAGGCGATAGAACCTCATACTCTCACCCTGATCATCCGGTTTGCAAGGTTTTCCAATTCATATGATAATGATGTTTCTGGTTATATGTGGCTCAATACAAACTATTTTATGCAAAAACGATCATTCTGGGGGCTGACGTAAGATGACTCAAATTGTGTATGGTGACCGCATTGGCAAAACGGCTCGAATCAGTGTTGGTTGTGCAGCCGCCATCTTTGACGAATCCCGCACGAAAGTGTTGTTGACCCGTCGCAGCGACAATGGTCTATGGTGTTTCCCCGGTGGTGGCATGGATGCTGGCGAGAGTGCAGCAGAGGCATGTATCCGCGAAGTTTGGGAAGAGACAGGATTAAATGTGCATGTCACTCGGATGATTGGTTGTTACACCTCACCCCATCAAATTGTCTTGTACAAGGATGGTTCCCGTATCCAGTATGTATCTCTCCTTTTTGAAGCTGTGATGGATGAGGGGACGTTGCGTATCAGTAATGAGACCACAGCGTTCGGCTATTTTTCAGAGGCAGAAAGTGCGACGTTGGACGTGATAGAAGACCAGCAAACATGGATACCAGATGCATTTACGGAGCAGACTGCTACGTTTGTTCGTTAATGTATTCGACTCCTTTCCAATAAATAAATGGAGGCAACCAAATTATGGCACAAATCATAAACAGCGACCGCATTGGCAAAACAGCAACCCTACGCGTCGGTTGCGCGGCTGTCATCTTTGACGAAACTCGTACAAAAATTCTGTTAACCCGCCGCGATGACAACAACCAGTGGTGTCTCCCCGGTGGTGGCATGGACCCTGGTGAGAGCGCAGAGGAGGCATGTGTCCGTGAACTCTGGGAAGAAACGGGCGTCCATGTGCGTGTCACACGGCTGATTGGCATCTATACTTCTCCACACCGCATCGCCATGTATCAGGATGGCAACCGTGTTCAAATGGTCTCCCTATTTTTTGAGGCAGTCATTGAATCCGGCGAATTGGGTCTGAGCGATGAAGTCACGGAGTTTGGCTACTTTTCGCAGGATGAAATTGCTGAATTGGATTTGATGGAGAATCACCTTGAGCGGATACCGGATGCATTTGCGAATCAGGCGGGCGCGTTTATCCGCTGAGAATGGCGGGAGGGAAGCTTATGCAAACAGTAACAATTTCAATGTCAGATAAGCTTATGGGGCAGCTTGAACCATCTGATAAGCATATAGATAGCACTTTACAAGCAGACCTGTGCGAACTTCGATTGGCACAAAGTCTGACGTTGTATAAACAAGGGAATATATCGGAATGGAAAGCGGCTCGTTTAGCGGGGGTGACATTACGTGAGATGATACAATATTTGGCAATGAATGGTATTAAACCAGAAGTTACAGATGATATGATTGAGGAGCTCCGATGAACACAATACCAGCTTTTCAACTAAACAATATCACCAAACGTTTCCCTGGTGTCATCGCTAACGATAGCGTGACTTTTGGCGCGCAAAAGGGCGAAATCCATGCGCTGCTGGGCGAGAACGGGGCAGGCAAATCGACACTCATGAATGTCCTTTGCGGACTTTATCAAGCAGACGAGGGAACCATTCATATCAACGGCGAGCCTGTCACCTTTCAGTCACCCGGTGACGCCATTGACGCAGGTATCGGTATGGTACATCAGCACTTTATGTTGGTCCCTTCGCAGACAGTGGCTGAGAATGTGATTTTGGGCTTGCAGGATGTCCCATTTGTTCTCAATCCGAAACAGGTTGCACAAGAGGTAAAGCGTATTGGTGAGCAATATGGCCTACCCATTGACTCGGATGCCAAGGTGTGGCAACTTTCGGTGGGTGAACAACAGCGTATTGAGATCATCAAGATGCTCTATCGTGGGGCCGAGATTTTGATTTTGGACGAGCCAACTGCCGTGTTGACACCCCAGGAAGTCGAGGAATTTTTTGTTACACTCCGCAGCATGGTCGCTGATGGCAAGACCATTATCTTTATCAGCCACAAGCTCGACGAGGTGTTGTCGATTGCCGACCGCATTACGGTTTTGCGTGGGGGTAAGGTGGCGGCGACAGTTGATGCAGAGGGCATGACAAAGAGCGAGTTAGCCAGCCTGATGGTAGGGCGTGAAGTGCTGTTCCAACTGGATAAGCCGACGATGACGGCGGGTGATGTACGACTACAACTCGATGACGTTCATGCCTTGGATAACAAAGGATTGCCTGCACTCAATGACCTGTCACTGACCGTTCGCTCTGGCGAAATTGTAGGCATTGCAGGCGTGGCGGGAAATGGGCAGCGTGAACTGGCCGAGGTCATCTGCGGATTGCGCGCCAGCATAGGCGGGACTATTTCGGTTGCGCAGGCAGATGCATCACAACATGATGTCCAGGATGTTACAAATGCACCCCCTGTCACCATGATCGAAGCGGGCATCGCCTATGTCCCCGAAGACCGCAGCGCAACAGGCAGTGCCCCCAATCATTCCATCGCCGAAAACCTCATCCTACGTACCTATCGCACGGCTACCTTTGGACAGGGTTGGTGGCTCAATCGACGTAAGATGAAACAACAGGCGGTCGAACTGATCGCCAGCTATGACATCGCCACCCCCAATGCCGAGACACCCGCACGTAAACTGAGTGGTGGCAACTTGCAAAAGGTCATCCTTGCCCGTGAAATCTCATCCAATCCCAATGTATTGATTGCGGCCTATCCGAGTCGCGGGCTGGACATTGGCGCAACCGAAAATGTACGCAAGCTGCTGCTGGAGGAGCGCAATCAAGGGGCCGCAATACTGTTGATCTCTGAGGACTTGGACGAAATTTTTGAGTTGTCAGACCGCATTGTCGCCATGTTTCATGGTGAGATCATGGGCGAAGTTGACATGAATCAGGTCGAGGATGCGCAGATGGATGGCATTCGTGAGCGAGTGGGGCTGATGATGGCCGGGGAGCGTGGATAATGGCAAGCAATGTAGGAACACAAACAACAGGGTTTCAGTTTCCAATTCAATTTGAGCGACGCTTAGAGCAACCACGCTGGCTGCTCATTCTCTCTCCTTTCATTCTCATCATCGTTGCCCTGCTCATCGGCGCAGTACTGCTGCGGGCAACGGGAGCCAACCCTTGGGTGGTCTATCGCAGCATGGCAGAGTTGGCCTTTGGTGATAAGTACGGGTGGTCGGATACCACCATCAAAGCAACGCCATTGATTCTGGCCGGGCTTGGTGTTTCCGTTGCCTTTCGTATGCGCTTATGGAACATCGGTGCAGAGGGGCAATTGCTTTTTGGTGCATTCCTGTCAACAGGTGTTGCCCTGCAATGGTTGCCTGAATCAACGCCAACGGTCATCATGTTACTGGTCATGGCAATTGCAGGCTTCATTGGTGGTGCGCTCTGGGCCTATATCCCCGGCCTCCTCAAGGCACGGCTCAACGTCAACGAAATCATCACCACACTCATGCTCAACTATGTGGCAATCCAGTGGAACAACTTCTTCATCTACGGTCCTTGGAGCGAGCGCGGCTTCGGCCTCACACCTCAATTCCCGCGCACGGCATGGCTGCCCCGTTTCACCGACTTTGGCAGCGAGATACCCTTTCTGCGCGGCATGACGGCCCACTTTGGCATCTTTATCGGCATCCTCATCGCCATCATTCTGTGGATTGTCTGGCGACAGAGCAAATGGGGCTATGAAGTCAGCATCATCGGTGACAATCCACAGGCCGCACGCTATGCAGGCATCAACATCACACGCAACACCATCCTCGTTATGGCTCTCAGTGGTGGATTGGCAGGATTGGCTGGCATGGCTGAGGTGGCAGGTGTCGTCCATCGGCTACAAGAACGCTTCTCACCAGGATATGGCTTTACTGCAATCATCATTGCGTGGCTGGCAAAGCTCAATCCACTGGCGATTATTCTTGTTGCCTATCTCTTTGGCGGCTTGCTTGTCGGTGGCGATGCCATTCAACCCGCAGGGATTGCGCAGATGTTGCAGGGTGTGGTGTTATTCGTCGTTGTGGGCGGGGAAATGTTATTGCAGTATCGGGTGAAATTTCGGTCGTAAGTCGCGTTAGATTGGTCCAATGGATTGGGAATGGGACATTGCTCAATCCATTGGACCAATCGCGCTAGCTCAAACCTTTCTTAGCCAGAGGTATCTCCGTCATTTATCGACAAGTAACAAGTAACAAGTAACAAGTAACGACATTCACGCCATCACACATGTCCATACTGAAAGTTGGTGTCACGCCTTTATATTAAATGACACCGATTCCCGTCACAATTATTATCCTTTTGTGTGTGGAATAGAAGGATTGGTGCAACTCACCATCTTACTTAATCGTCAACGGTAAATAAGACGCATAACAATACTCAACAATCTCAACGCTATGATGTCCATCAGTTAGCTGAACATAAATGTCATCTCCATACGCAACCGCAAACGCGGCCTGTGATACACCATCTTGCCAAATCACGCTTTGATTCAAGCGTATCTCCATTGCGGATGCAAGGTCCACCAAACGCAAGACGCCTTCTGTCCCGGCTGGGGCGTCAATGGTTACAGACCGCTGGCGCGTATTTGCCACACACGGTGCCTGCTGCCATCGTACACCCAACACGTTCATGGCATCCACACGCTCGCCTATGCGCATCTCGTGAATCGCAGAGTTCAGCGGTATCGCCCCGTGTACCTCATTCAGACCACTGGCAAATCCAGGGGTCACCTGCCACGTGGTAGGCGATAGCTGAAGTGTACCCAAGACATAGGTGCTGAGAAACCAGGTCGGTGCGCCACCCCACGCATGAGACAGGCTGGCGCGGTAGTTATCCTGAACACCAAAACTTTCCCACCACGTGGTTGCGCCCAACGCAAGGGGAGGGCCGTAATGGGTATCGATAATCGTGAGTGCCTCGGCCAGTCGATTGGTTTTACCCAATGCTTCTAAGAGCCAAAACATTTCATAGATTTGTATCCTGATTTCGGATGGATCTAGCGATGTCGTATTGAGTGCTGCTTTTACGACTGTATCAACGTGGCCGTTAGGGACGAGATCATAGGCGAGCGGCCAAGCCTGTGCATGAGGGGTCAGATAGATGGTCTCCTCTTCCTGAATGATGTCGTTGAGACGGGTAACGGCATAGTGCCCCTTGTCCGGCAGATAGAGGGTCGCGTTGAGTTGCGCAGCGATAGTGTCGGCCTGCATCTGCCATACGTTGGCCTGCGCAGTATCGCCAACTATGGTGGCAATCTGGGCGGCAGCATTGAGCGTGGCGTGATAGAATGAATTCAGGACGGTTGATTGGCCCCAACGGCTATAATAGGCACCCCAGCCAATGACGGCACTTTCATGCCAATGCGCAATCGGAGTCTCCAACAGCCCTGTCACCGCGTTTTGGCGTGAAGCAAGGTGCGACAGAAAATCACCCATTGCCGGATAGATTTCGTGCAGCAACGCGTGATCATCGGTCAACTGCGCATATTGAGCGGCACTGATGACCCAGAGCATCCCATAATCAAGTGGACGTGACACGTTGTCAAAGCCGGGTGCAAAGGCGGCAGGACGACCATTCCCTGCTTCAATATATTCAGGGAAAAAACGGATGCCACGCCGAAACAGTTGCTGATCACCAAAAACAACTCGGTTCATGTGGTAGGCCACAAAGGCATCGCCCCACCACTGGCCTCGTTCGCGAAAGGGGTCCGCATACGCATCGGTCATATTGGCATAAAGCGTATCCACCCCTGTCTGCCAGATTTTCTCTAATAGTGAATCTTGTGTGTGAAAGGAGCCAATGGGTGTCAGTGGATAGCGTTCTTCCATGACTTGAAAATTGTGTATTTTGACAGGCTCTGCGGCGTTATCGGTGGACGGCCAAACCGTGATGAGTATATAGCGACCTGCACGGCTGTCAATGGTGGTGAGGGTTTGGGCTGTGCCATCTAGCACCCAAGAATCGATCTGGTTCCAGCCATCATTTAGACGGCCATGATGGGCTAAGGGACGTGGTGTCGAACCATCTTTCCAAAGGCGCTCGTCCCACCCAATATCGACAATCGACCCGCTTGGTCCCTCCACATCGGCCATTACGCGGCCATGCAACACCCTCCCCAAATCCAACACCAAATAGGTGGGCGATGTTGCAAAGATCATGTTGGTCTCTGTGACATCGCCTGCCGCTCTAATGTCCACTGCATCCTGCGATGTAAAGTCTGCCAACAAATTGCGCCGTCCTGAATGAACTCCTTGGCGGATGTCTGGCAGAGATGTTGTCATGGTTACATCAGCCGTCAGGGTGCGCATCGCCAGCGTGAAACCTGTGTCGGGCAATGGTGTTTCCGCCTCATCCAAGTAGGGTCCAGTCATGAGCGAGAGTGTATGCGCCCCTGCTGGCAGCGTCACTGCTCCTTGAAAGACATCAGGCCGGGTCTGGTTCAATGACCGCCAGACAATGGGTGTCCCCACAAGTTGAACATCACGCACGGGTGACACAGTGTCGCTTGCCAACACCTCTATTTGCAGTGTTGCCGTACCGTTTTCTGATGGTGTATTGACAATAAGCGTATGGATCGGTTCATCTGTCGGCACAAGTTCGTGAAAACGCCACCCTTCGCTTATATACCCCTGGTCATATACCTTATAGGGAACAGGCAGATTGACCAAGGGCGGAATGGAGCGTGGCTGAACGGTGTGTGCCTGTGGCTTTTCTTTGATCACAGCGGCAGGCCAATGATCTTGATTATAAACGCTTTCGTTCCACTGCACAGGCAGTTGGGCAAAATCGAGCAACTCGGTGGGGCCAATGAGCCGATGATGTGGATTTAGCCATTGAACATCCTGACGCCATGCCGTTGCCGACCACGCTCGCCAGTCTGTGTCCGTTGAGAGAAGCGTCTGTTGTCCCCACAAAGCATCTGTATGAGATAACTGTGCCTGTAGATAGGGGGTGACAGAATCAACTCGACGGCCTTCGGGCGCCCACTGCACCAACACAGCAAGAACGTGATACCCTGCGTGTAGATGCGCCACGTCATAGGTGTCGTATTCGCGAATTTGCCGTGAGAATCGCGCAGGTCCCCGGCCCAACCACGTGCCATCCAGCCAGACCTCATACCGTGTGTCGGCAAAGATGGATAGGTCCGCCGCATGTACATCCTGTTCAAGCGTGAATGCACGACGAAAGAGAACAACTTCATGGTTGGCAGGTGTGCCGTTGTGTGACCAGATGGCTGGCGCATCTACAAATGAAGATGTAGGTTGCGATGTCTGGAAGCCGACCAATGCGGGAAAAACGCAGAGTAAGCAGAAAAAAAGAATGTTCTTTGGTTGATAGATACGCATACGGTTACTTTATCGGATTCTCTGTCAGAGATGGCAGACTTAAAAACTCACTCAACATCATCGCAGTTGCCCCCCAAATGGTCTGTCCTTGAATGGCAAAGAAAGGAATCATGGCTGTGCGATCTCGCAGATGCCATTGTTCCTCCTTGTGGTTGGCGGGATTTTGCAAATCTGTGACGGGAACTTTGAGCAGTTGGTCAACCTCACGCGGATCGGCGCAAAATGTTGGCTCCTGCGTACACCACCCCACCGTCGGCTGCACCAGATAGTTGCTGGCATAAATATACAGATCGCTGAGTTGCCCCAAAATCTGTACCTGCATTGGGTCGATGCCTACTTCTTCCTTGGCCTCGCGCAGAGCCGTCGTTGTCAAGTCCCCATCACCCTCTTCAAAACGTCCCCCTGGGAATGCCACCTGCCCGCTATGGACTCCCTCATAGCGCGGACGCACAATCAACGGAATATGAAGCTGATCAGCGTCGGGATAGAGTAACAGCAACACCCCCCCACGCTTGGCATCAGGCGCCGGCGAATAATAGGGCAAATCCCCCGTGCGCGGCTTCGGGGCCTTTTTGTCATGCGCCTCTTTGCCGGGTAAAGCACCCGCCAAATCTAGCTTAATTTGATCAATTAATCGTTTAAAATTCATCATATCTCATTTGGAATGCTTATTATCAGCCACTATGTAGTTAAAGCCTAAGACCCAGGTTGCCAATCTGTGATACGACCTCTCAAAGTTAATTCGACAAAACACAATCAACTATCCACTCATCACTATTAACTATTAACTATTAACTGTTAACTCTACACAATAACCCTTTTAGATAGGCTCCCTCTGGAAAGGTCATGGCAACCGGATGGTCGCTGGCCTGTGAAAATCGCTGGACAATCTGGAGCCTCCGACCTGCATCATGAGCCGCACCAAAGACCACTTTTTGAAACAAATCTGCGCTGACCATGCCGCTACAGCTAAAGGTCGCCAATAGTCCACCCGGTTTGAGCAGGCGCAGAGCCAATAGATTGATGTCCTTGTACCCACGTAGGGCTTTATCCACATTATTTTTGCGTTGGGCAAATTTAGGTGGGTCCAAAATGACGACATCAAACTGCGGATGCCATGTCGTCAGCATTGATTCAAGCTGCGGCCAATCCCGTAGCACCGTAAAAATATCGCCAGCAACATGCTCACTCTGTGTCTCAATCGACAGGCCATTCTGTGTGAGATTGGCCTCACTCAATGTGAGGACCTCTTCACTGCTGTCTATGTTGGTGACGTGCGTCGCACCCTGTGCCAAGGCATGAACCGCAAATGCACCCGTATAGCTAAAGGTGTTGAGGACCGTTTTCCCTTGACAATAACGTGCGACCTCTTGCCGATTGGTCCGTTGGTCGGTGTAGAACCCGGTCTTTTGTCCCGACCATAAATCAACATCAAAGTGCAGACCATGTTCCTGTATGGGAATGGTCGCTGGTGGTGCATCCCCTGCCAACAGCCCATTGGTCGAGTTGTCTGTTTCCAACCCTTCCAGCTTGCGTACACTGGCGTCACTGCGCTCAATCACCCCTCGACAGCCTGTCAACGCCAACAACCACACCGCAATTTGCCGCTTGCGTTGGTCGATGCCAAGCGTCCCCGCCTGCAACACCAAATACTCGCCATAACGGTCGACAATCAATCCGGGCAGATAGTCATTCTCACCGTTGACTAGCCGGTACGCTGTCGTGTCGCTTGTGAGGTCGGGTAATCCTTGACGATAGGCAATGGCCTGTGTAAGTCGCTGCTGCCAAAACGCATCATCAACAACCTCATCTGAATGCCAACTCAAAAGCCGCACTTGAATCTGGCTTTGACGATTAAGATAACCCTGTGCCAGCCAATTGCCCTTGGCATCACCAACCGACACAACATCGCCATCACTGAATTCATCAGGGATGTGACGAATCGCCCCGCTGAACACCCAAGGATGTTGTTGACGAACAGGTTTTTCACGTCCTGGTTTGAGCGTAATCATGCGTCGCCTATTCTCCTACTTCTTTCTGAATGGTTTCCCAGCCATATTCATTGATATGGATGGTTTCATTGGTGGTCAACAGGGTGATACGCATGGCAACAGGGTCGTATTCAAACTCACATGCCCCCTCCGGTGTTGTCAACACACCTGTGACGAGTTCAGGTCGTCGCCCTGTAAAGCGCATTGTATACTTTTTGTAGATGACCCAATGTGTCAATGGTTTGACATTGGCTCGCTTCATGATTTACTCGATTTCCTGCCATGAAAGTATCTCAGGTTGGCTACCTGAGCGCCATGAAAGTATCTCAGGTTGGCTACCTGAGCGCCATGAAAGTATCTCAGGTTGGCTACCTGAGCGTCGGGCGACAGCCCGAACAACGTTCATCTACTGTGCCAACTCGCCACCCACGCTCATCTTTCTCGAATTGGCTGCACCAACAACCCAAATGCCACCCAATGCCATGCAGCCAAATCTTCTAACGCCACAAACGCATCCATCTGTCCATGCGCAAAACTCGCCACAAATGCGGCAACGATGCCAACGCGTATCCAGTAGACGGCATCTCTCTGTCTTATTGAGCGCACACAGACAACAATCCACATGCCCAACCAGAGTATTCCTAGCCAGCCCCAATTGGCGGCAAATTCTAGCCACACGTTATGTGGATGGCGCAAATTGGGGTCCATGCTGTTGGATAGCTCTGTAGGGATGGGCAAATAGGCTGGATAATGCCAGAAAAAGCCCCCAGGTCCCACGCCCAACGGATATGCCCACACAAGTTGTAGCGTTGTTTGCCAGATGGCAAAACGACGAATGAGCGTGGCACTGTTACTTACACGGTCCCAATAGAACACCGTGATGACAGCAAAACAAGCAATGGCAATCATACCCAATGCACCCATTATCCACGCAACATTACGACGTTCATACACGATTTTAACATAGTGACGAAGCGACCACAACATAACCAGCCCGCCGGCAGGTATCCCTAAGAAGAGCGCCCCTCGACTGACGGTTAACATCAAGGCGATTATTATCATCATCAACAACAAGCCCATTCCCCCCAGCCAGAATAGATAGGGGGTGCGTGATAAGCGTAGACCGTCCTTGTAGGGCGGTCGCGGTATGTTGCAGAAAAGCAGCCCGACCCCGATAAACACCGTTCTCAGCAAATATAAGGCAGTATGATTTGGTGAATAGTGAGGACCCACCAATCTCAACACATTATCCGCGACTGTGCCACCGCCCTGAACCCACGTTTGTAACCCGATGAATGCCACCCAAAGACCGCTGGCAAAGAGGACCCACACGACCCATTGATACTGAGCGCGTGTGCGGACAAACAATCGTACTGCGACATACAGCACCAACGGTACAAGCACAAAATCAATCATGCCCTGCTGATACCCAGTCCAATGCCAAGCCGATGTGCTGCTGAATAGGCTAAGGGCAAGCAAGCCTAATGCAAGCGTATCCGCCCTGTTCAGTCGAATTGATGCCCAGCGTTTTAGAACTGTCACGACAAGAATTGGGGATAGACATAACGCCAGTGCATGAGTGGATGGAACTTTGACAATCGACGTAAACCAATGGATTTCTTTGTGTTGAAAGAAAAACGGGATAAACAGGACAGCAAAGATTAATCCATGTATGGGGCGAGCGGCGATGAGAAACATCATGAATCCTAAACAGAAAACAATGAGAATCGGAGAGGTTGCCAACTCATAGAGATTGAGGACGATAATCCATATCGTTACCTGCAATAAAATAGGCAACAACTGGTAGCGCAGTATATAGCGTTGCCAAGGCAGCGACCGCGCAAGATAATA
The DNA here is from genome assembly GCA_039029935.1 of Chloroflexota bacterium. Lineage (GTDB taxonomy): Bacteria > Chloroflexota > Anaerolineae > Caldilineales > Caldilineaceae. Next base: position 1,762 of record JBCCFC010000225.1, on the reverse strand, counting down.
ACCGCGCCATAGTGCCAAGAATAGCCCTATCCAGTAGAGCCATGTAACACGGTCATCCTGCCCGTCAGCCAGCGAAACCGAGGTGGGCAGGATGACCATGTTACGGCTCATCTCCTTCAACACAGGCATTGGGTTGCCCTGCTCATCAAACAACGCAAATCCGCGCATAGACTCATCGTGAGGAATATCAATTACCCACCCCATTGCCGTCAACCAAGGCCACTCTGTGTGCGCCATGTCAATCGCCTCACGCGTAAATGCAACCTGACCCTGCTCAGAAACGGCTCCCCATTGCGCTGTATCCTGCATATCCTGCGGCACATGCCACCCATAGCGCATCGCCCACACTGGCGTTTCACCATCACCCGCCGCCACCATCGCTCGACGCACCCAAGCAATCCGCTGAAAATTTAGGGTTGAACGTTGTTGTCGATCATCTGTCGCCGTGTAGTTAAAGCCAAAGGGTTGAACCGCCAGCACATCGAAATAGGGGGCGGCTCCCGCTGCATAGAGACGATTCAGAAATGTGACCTCATCAATGGCGGTATGCCCTTGGTCGCGCGTAGGAGCCAGCGATGCGGCAATGATGACAGCATCCGCATCAACCGCACGGATGGCTTGACTGGCAGCTTTGAGTAGCTGTGCATAGGCGACTGGCTCGATATGACGATTGCCCCAATGCGGTGCAATATTGGGTTCATCCCACAGTTGATAATAGTACACTTGGTGTTGATAGCGTTGTGCAAAAGCAGCGGCGAAGTTGGCAAACGTGGTCAAGTCAGCAGGCGGCGCAAAGGGGTTGTCATTGGGGATGCGGTCTTTGGCTTCGCGCGCCCATGCGGGACTACCATCCAGCACAACGACGGGTGTCAGACCACTTGCTACAATTGCGTTAAGCATGACATCACTCTGTGTCCAGTCAAATTGCCCTTGATTTGGTTCAAGCAGTCCCCAATCAAAGCGTTGTCGCACCCAGCCGATGCCATGTTGATGGAGGTGATGTAGACGAGCTTCATAGTCGGTGGGTTCACTATACTCAAGCTGAACTGTGACACCAAGGAATGGGTGTTCCTTTTCAGCGTGGTGGATAGTGGCTTTTGGCGTGGGGGGAGGCTGAATGGATAGCAATACTGCCAAGCAGTAGATGATACCAACGAGTATTGACAGACGTGTCCATGTCAGTATTTCTATGACCATGCAGTAATTTATCATTCAAACCGATAACCTATTCCGTCACAATCCCTACATCAATACTCAATTGACGAAAATTAGCCACCTGCGCCGCCACCATCTGCGCATGGGCTTCGCCAATCATAAACAACGGGTCCAGCCCCGTCTGAGACGCCGCATTGTCCCATGCATCGGATTTCGCCAACTGCTCCAACGCATTCACCCAAAAGGCATAGGCTTCATGAGACATCCTCCCGGGTGCGTACAGCCCACGCCAGAGCACCCACTCGGCATCGACGTCCAGCTCACGAGCGGTGGGGATGGCATCTAGCGGCGGGGCAAGACAGTTGGCGGCCAGTGTGGCGAGTGTGCGGATGTCACCGCTTTCAACGTAGGGCAATACTGTTGCCTAACCTACACCGCCGTAAACGGACGGTGCTAGACTTAGACGCTCCATGAATGGACCTTATGTCTACACACGCAAGCTCCATTCATGGAGCGTCGTTGTTTAGCCCTGCGGTTTTAACCCAGGGCGGATTAACCCACGTCAAACAGGTGACACCGCACCCCATGGCCTAACCTACACCGCCGT
>JBCCFC010000224.1:0-13421 GCA_039029935.1 Chloroflexota bacterium | reverse complement strand
CGAAGTGTTGCTTAAGCCTCGTGATCAACTGTTGCACTAATGCCTCGGGTGCGGATGCTCCTGCGGTGATGCCCACGCTCTTGACGTTGGCGGGGATTTTTGTGAATATTCTTTTCTTTTTTACACTAAATCCAAGTCCGAGCCTTCTGGCTGAGCGCCACATCTGTTCTGCGGGAATTGCTGGTTTGTCAACCGTTCGTTTGAGTTGGAATGGTTATGGACTTGGGCGTCCGAAGTACCAAAATCATTTCGCAGCCAAGCATTGGTGGGTCTGCGGCGTACTGGCAAAACCGCGATTCTACATAAAATATTTAATCGACTTTATCACGAGCAGGATAAAGTACTGCCTGTTTATGTTTCGTTTGGGAGCTATGTGCGACAAACCGAGAAAAAGATAGATGCATATAAATTTGCGACCGAGTTTTTTGAAGGCTATTTACGAAGCTATTTAGCCTTTGAATATCGTCAGCCGCAGTTTCATCAAAAGAAAGTAAATTTGACGCAATTACGAGCATTTGCCGAGAAAGTTTCTGATAAAATTGCGCTTGAATGTCTAGCTGATTTTGATATAAACATAAACTCTAAATGGACATCCGGTACAAGTATGGCAGATGTTGTTATTACAATGCCTAGTGCCATGGCAAAAATATATAACAAACCGACAGTCGTGATGATTGATGAATTTCAGGCGTTAACCAATGTCTTAGACCCCAGCAACAATTTATACTATGATCTCACCAATTTTTTCCAAAAGGCATCTGAGACACAGTCGGCACCCTTGATTGTCTCTGGCTCCTCCATCTCGATGATGGTCGATGAGGCGTTGACGGGGGCACTTTCGGGACGTTTCCAGTCTACACATCTTGAGCCGTTAGTAGAAGAATATGCAACAGATATGATGACTCGCCTTGCCGAGGTATACAATGTGCAGATAACTGAAAATCTAATCTTAGAGATTTGGGAGGCAACCAAGGGGTATCCATATAGCATTGAATGTATCCTACGAGACCCACGTTTTGTTACCCCAAATATCGTCGATGAAAATTGGTTGGAGACATTTTTTGTCGAGACATTGACCAGTAGCACAAGTCAGCTTCGGGAACATTATCATGAAGAGTTTGGCAAATATGTGAGCCAGTTAAACCGCTTTACGCGTAAAATATTATACTGGATGATCAAAAATCCAGAACGTGATATTTTTGCTGATACGATTGCTGATGAGTTAAATATCGAAGAAGCAGATGTGCGCCAATCTCTGGACCAACTACAGAAAGGGGATGTCATCAGACTGACGCCTTCGTTTAATTATACAGGTCCTGATGACCCCATGCTTCGACGTTATATTGAATACCATCATCAGCGTGAAGTTGAAAAACTGTCACCCGAAGCAGCACTGGATGATTTGCGTAGAGAGATTAATCGCGTTCAAGGGAAGGCGAATCTTCGTGTCGGGCATCTGGCGGAGGTGATTGTTGCTGGTGTTATGGATCGGTTTGACGGGCATCAAGTGGATAGCGCACCCTACTTTGGCATTGATGGGATTGTTTTGTTGCCCAAAATGAAGCAGATTGATCGGCGCGAAGGCGTGACCAAACAGGGTGCGCAAAATGAAATTGATGTGATTGGTGAATATGCTATCCCCAATCCGCAACCCAATGGGCAAAGAGGCAAACCAAAGACTGGGGCTTGGTTTGTGTCTGTACGCTATCGGGGGAAGAAAATGGGGGTGGATGAAGTCAAAAAATTCATCAAACATGCTGCCGAGACGCAGAGCGAAAAACAATATGCAGCGGTGAAACGATGGTATTTTAGCAAGCAGGGGTTTACCAATGATGCCATCACCTTATTGCAAAAAGAATGCATCTACTATAGCGATGTGAAACAGTTTAATCAACTGGCAAACCTGTTTGGCTTTTTGGGGCTGCGATTCTGATTCTCTACCGCGCCACCAACGGCAAATACACCACACTCTCCACCACGCCAATCGGCGGCGTCACCACATTGCCACCACTGTCCCCACCAGACCCGTCGGGCACACTCGCCGGAATGACCTGCCCCGACCAGCGCGTGACCATGAAAGTACCCTCCACATCTGCGGTCTCAGCCAGCAAACCATCAAACGTCTCCACATAATCGCCCATCAACACATCACCATGCTCGCGAATCTCTCCCGCCAGTGTAATTTGACGCGTGATTGCGCGCCCATTCACCTGCTGTGTGAAGGGTGCGGAGATGACAGCGAATGCTCCTGTCTCGCCATCAGCAGAATCGAAGCTGCCAGTGAGTTGCACATCGGTAGTGACGGTGGGGTTGCAGGAAGCGCAGAGCCAGCCTGTAAGCGTGTTGTCATTGGCGTTGCTGGACCCAACTGTCTCGGTGAGCGAGAAGCTGAGGTCGATGGTGCCGACGTTGGCGGGGGTGTGGAGAGTGAAGCTGCCGTCATAGAAGCCGTTGAACAGGGTTGATTGGGCAGCGTTGTCGTCAGTGACAGGCTGTTTGCTTAGGGTGATGGCAGTGGGTGCGTAGGCCGTTTGCTCAAGGCGTTGACCTGCGTCAAAGAGGGCGATGCGGGTGTTTGAATCGCGTTTATAGTCACCACGCGCCAAGCCTTGCACCGGATAGCCGAGCATGTCCATCTCTAGCACGATGTCGTCGATGGCGTTGATATCCAAGCTGCGCGCTGGGCCAGCGGAGAGGTTGATCTCCAGTCGCCAGTCGGTGGCCGCACTGCTGAGGCCACTGAGGAAGTCAACGGGGAAGCCGCCTGTGCCGTTGAGACTGGCATTGATGACGGCGGTGGTTGCGCCATCCTGTGGGAAGCCTTGGGGGATGGTTTGGCCGACGAGTGCGGTGGGGCCGGGGCTGTACTGCACGATGTCGAGTGCGGTGCGGTTGCCTCCGACCTGTCGCCTATAATTGCTGACACCGCTGTGGGTGAGGCGTATCTGCACGCTGTCGGCTGGATAGCTGCTCTGGCTGGTGATGATGTTGATGCCCAGCCCCTGGCAACCGCTGCCACACCCTGCTGTATCGCTGCTGATGGGGGCGATGCGTTGGTTCCAGTAGAAACGGGCGGGGTCAATCATCTCCAGCGAGGTGGCAAAGTTGAGCAGGAGTAGCTGTGTGCCGCTGTTCTGGTCACCTGTGAGGATGGGGTCGGTGGTGAGTAGGCCACGCAGATTTTGCTGGACAAGACAGCGACGCAGAATATCAGCATTGTTGATGACTTGGGTACAGCCAGGGATGTCGGTCGGCCAGTTGAGTGAGCCAGTGTTAGGCGTGTAAGGCAGTAGACCATTGAGCCGGGCGTTGGTTAGCCCCAGTATACCCTGTGCATAGGAGATGTTTTGGGGGCTGCGTTGTGGGTTGGGCAGGGCAATGTTGATGTCCTGTAGCCCATCGAGAAAGTTACGCAGATGTTGGGCGGTGCGTGCTTGGTAGAGGTCGTTGTAGGGGATGAGCGGCTGATATTGATTGTTGGGGTCGAGCGCACCTAGCAGTTTATAGTCAAGGGCACGGGCGGTGAGATAGGCGTAGTGCTGGGTGCGGGTGAAGGCAAGCTCGGCCTCGCGCCCTGTGTTGTCGCGGATGATGCGATAGGCGGGGTTGTAGATAAATTCGAGGTAGTCGGCCTCGGCGCGGCGACGTTGGCTGTTGAGATAGCGATAGCGTTCGATGAGCAGGTTACGCTCGGCCAGTGTACGGTTGAGTTCGGCGACCGCGATTTCATACTCAATGAGCAAGTCGGACTGTTGTAGCAGTAGCCGTTGCACCTCCGCCGCACTGTTGATGCCCTCGATACGTGCATTGCGCTCGGCCTCACGCATCTCCTTCATGCCCTCCAGTCGTGCAATCTGTTCTGCCTGTGGATTCCATACTTCGGTGATGGTCTCAATCTTGCTCGGTTCGGTGTCGATGCCCAGCAGTTGTCCAACGTAATCAAAGAGATTATCAACATTACCCTGACAGCCATCACCCAACTTGCCCGCTGTTGCCCCTGCCAGCACACAGGAAAAGGCATCTTTGGAGAAGTCGAGCCAGAATGCACCGCCCCCAGGATTGTTGGGATCGTTGTTGGGGTCATCGTAGATTTCGTTGGTCTGCGCCACCGACGTGATCTTTTGGTAGCCTTCGAGCTTGGCAATAGAAAGTTGATAGGCGTTGATCTGCACTGCCGCGTTGTTGATCTCCATGATGACCTGTGCGGCACGATGCTCTTCAATGTCTATGAGTGTGGGGATGTTGGCGGCGCGTTGCCATGCCAGTGCCACGCGCTCATTGGCCGCTTCGACATCGTGGAAGTTTGCCATCATCTTGCCGCCATCACAGACTGTGAAACCCGGGTTGTTGTGATTACCACAGAGCGACGATAGCTCACTGTTGAAGCTCTCCCGCAGTTGATAGAGTTCACCCGTTGGGTCTTGCAACACCGAGCCGTCGGCATCAAAATCACGCTGTGCTGCCGCAGCCTCGGCCTCTTTTTCTTCCAAGCCAGCGACAATGCCACCGCCCTCGTTGGTCAACATGCGATCCAGCAGATCCTCAAAGGTCGCCAACGGCACATAGGTGGGGTCATAGCCCAGCGGGTTGCTTTCGATGCGGATGGATTCGGCCAGTTGCAGAATCTGTGCCATGCCGTTGACCAGTTCCGCACCGCCTTTTTCCATAAAGACAGTACGGGTGTTGTCAAATCGTGAGACAAGATCGACAAACATCAGAGTGTGGAGATAAAGTTTGGCATACCCCACCGCCAATGCTGTCATAATCTCATCCTGAATCTCACCCTGCCCCTCTGCAAGCAGCCGTTGACGTTGGACAATCTCCAGCAGTGCCTCGTTCTGCCGTTCACTGGCAATGGCAAAGGCTTCGAGGTCAGCTTCGATGACAAATTGAGCAAGATAAAAGTTATTGTTCAATTTTAGGGTCAATGCATTCAGCCAGATGGTGGCGGCATGGTCAAACTGTTGCTGCGCTTCTTGCAGTTGGGCAATCTCGTTTTCGAGGATGGCGGTGGCCGCTTGGCCGGGGTCGGCGACGGCATAGCGCAGGGCATCGACCATAAACTCGTTGCCATAGATGAGGTGGATGTTGGTGAGTTCGCGCACGGTTGCCAATGTGCCAGAGATGGCGGCAGATTGCAGCGGCATCGGTTGTCCATTGACCATGATGTCGAGCGTGGGACCGTTGTAGATGGTCGCAAAGTTACGCTTGGCTTGGGTGAGCACATTGTGGATGTCATAGGTGTCACCCTCATCCATCAACCGACCAACCTCGCCCTGCCAAGGCGCGCATGAGACACCCGCCTCGATGCTGGCAAAGTCGTTGCAATATCGCCAATAGAGTTCGCCCTCGTTGTGGTTGGCATAGTTGCGTGTAATGTCATCTAGCGTCGTGATTTGGTTGTTGGCAGGGCGGGTGAGTTCGTTGATACGGAAGGCGTGTCCTATGTGATAGAGGTCCAGCGTCCAGTCATGATAGTTTTGCCATGCGACGACGGAATTCTCTAATTGTGTGCGTGCAACCTCGACCGCACCGATGTCACAGGTGTGTAGCGGTGTGATAAAGGGGAGGTTTTGCACCAGCGATTGGTCATCAACAATGGTCTGCTGTCGGGCAGCGTCCCGTTGGTCAATCTCGGTGGGGCATTCTGGGGCAGCATCAATCACGGGGCTTGTGTCCAGCGGGTGATGGGTCCATGTCCAGCCGCCGTTGTTTTGCAGTGGGCCAAGCTGGGGGTCGGTGTTTGACAAATCACCAAACTGAGCTGCAAGACCACAGCTATCGCCATTGTCCATGTTGAAGCCAACCGTTACCAGTTCACCACTACAGTTGGTTGCAGAGATTCCAGTGGGGGAGATATTCGCTGCCGCCATGATGGTAAAGCCGACCACAATCTGTCCATTGTGCTTGTGGAGGGTATGCCCGCTTGACTGTGCGATATTCTCAACAAAGGTGTTGTGGGCGATGGTGGTGTTGCCGTCATACTGATAGAGACCACCACCTTGGTCGGCATGATTGTTGGAGAAGGTGCTGTTGCCCAACGTGACCACATTTTCGGTGTAGAGCGCACCACCCAGCCCTTGGCCCGCGCTGGCATTGCCGCTACCATGTGCGCCTCGACCACCATCCCCCCCTATGGCTGTGTTGCTGTAGAATGTGCTGGCACCGACAACCAGCGAGCCACGATTGGCGATGGCCCCACCAAGGCCAGCCCCACCACCACCTGCTGCGCTACCGCTGTAACAGCTAGGCGAACCGCCATTGCCACCGCCAAAGCCAGCCGCACCACCGTCACCGCCACAGTTGCCACCAGTGCGACCGCCGCCACCACCGCCCCCTGCGCCAAAGCCGCCTGTGCCACCGCGACCGGGATCAGTGGCATTGCCGCCGCCACCACCGCCACCACTGCCATAGCCCGCATCGCCACCTTTGTGCAACCCATAGCCACCGACGCCGCCCTCAAGACCGCCACCGCGACCACCCATGCCTGTAAATTGACCGCCATTGGTTGCGCCATTGCCACCATCGCCACCAAGCGCACGGTTTCGCTGCATTGTGCTGTACGAAATATTGGCCGTGCTGTCTGGTGCGTTGTAGAGTCCACCACCAAAGCCGACTGCACCACCGCCACCGCCACCCGCGCCAACCCCACTACCATTTTCGCCAGCAACACCAATGGCATCGTTTCGCTCCAGCAGCGACCCATCACGCAGCGTCACCTCACCCTCGTTGAAGATGCCACCACCCCAGTTGGCCGTATTGCCTGCCACCGTTGTACCATTGAACGTTGCGCTGTTGACATTATACAACCCGCCACCTTCACCCAACCCTTGAATGCCCCGATAGCCAATCTGCCCAGTCGAACCAGTGCTGCCACCGCTGCCATTACTCGGTCTGCTGCCATGTGTATCCACGCCAAAGACACAGCCCGTCAAGCTGGTGTGCGCATTGGACCCCTTTGACCCGCCACTGCCGCCATCACCACCATCCCCCGGCACACCATTCGCACCACCCGCGCCAGAGATGCTAACGTTTTGGATGAGTTGTGTGTCGGTCAGCGTCAGCGTTCCGGTGTTGTAAATACCCGCGCCGTCACCGTCGCCACCAGTACCGCCGATACCGCCAACGCCACCAGGACCACCTCGGCCACCACGCCCGCCGCTGCCGCCATGTGCGACTTGGCAGAATGAATGGTCACGCGCACCGCCCTTGCCACCAGTGCCACCCTTGCCCCCTTTACCACCTTTGCCGCCAGTCCCCCCTTCACCACCATAGGCACGGTTGTTGCTAACAATGCTGGCTTCGATAACCAGAGTGCCGCTGTTATAGATGCCACCACCCATGCCAGCATCGCCACCGCCGCCTGTTCGCCCCTGACCGCCGGGTTTACCCTCAAAGCCAGTGCCACCCGACCCCGCCGTATCACACCCCGTGATGTCACAGTCCGCACTGCTGCCCGTTGAGCCGCTATGCCCTGTCTCGCCCGTACTGCCCTGCGCCCCTGTTGCGCCAGCACCACCCGTCACCGTGTTGCCATCAACAAGAACACGGCGCAGAGTGAGGTTGCCCGCGTTGTGAATACCGCCCCCTTCTGCGCTCATCCCATTGCCACCATTCTCGCTACTATCCTCAGCAGGGGTCCCAACCACCGTGCCATTGATGATCGCCAAGTTTTCAATCACCACCGTGGCATCGGCGTTGATGGTGAGGACACGCCCCTGCCCTTGGCCGTCCAGCCGCGTCGCCTCTTGGTTTTCGCCGCGCAGGGTGACATCGCGCGTGATGGTCACGTTGGCGGGGAATGCGCCTGCCTCGAACGTGATGGTTGCACAGGCCGTGTCATCCAACGCCGCGTGGAGGGTGTCGTGGCTGCCGGGGGCGGTGCAGGTTTGGGCGTAGGCAATGTTCAAGTTGAATTGCAAATTTATAATAGAAATGCAGAAAAGAAAGAAAATTGTAAGTAATATTGTGTGAATGATTGTGAATTTGAACTGGCGTTTCAATTGAGAGCCTCCCTTGGCTATGACAAATCGTTGGTTGTGGTGATAGCATGATGTGTTGGCTGTTTCGATGTAGGGCATTATCGCATAGAATCGTAGAATTGAGTAATAGCGGTGTTCGTATGAATGTTAGGGCGACGATGTATCAGTGTACCACCGAATGAATTCGATTCCTACAACATAAAGCATTCTAAGGAAAATAAACCTGGTGTACATATCGATCTGATGCATCACGTTAGACGGCATACACAATATCAGTACACACAATATCAGTACACACAATAGCCTGCTTTAGCGAGCTGGCGCTTAACAGACGCCGAGTTCATTCGGTCGGCTTGCTCAAAATGAAATCGTTCAGAACATCTCGTTCAGTCCGATGAGCGCGTCATCACCACGATCCCGACAACAATCACAACACCGCCAATCAGTGCCATTGCTAAATTGGAGGGGAGTTGCGTGCCTAAGTTTGGTGTGATGGCAACGATGATGAGTTGCAACATCACGGTAAAAAAGGCATAGGAGCCAAAGAGGATGATGGCGCGCGATGCACCGATGATGGGCAAGGGGACGTAGTAAAAATACCACGATAAGCCTCTCAAAATGCCTACGATGGCAAGTAAGCCCAAGGCTGGTAGGCTGAATTGCAATCCACTGTCAAACCAAGGAATTGCCGCACACAAAAAGAAGACGCTGATGATCATGGAAACGGCTGTCACTTGGATTTCATTGATATTGACGACGATGGGTTTCATCAGGACAATGCCGACACCGACAAAAAATGCGAGGGCCACTCTTGCAAGCTCGCCTGAGCCAAATTCAAAGGTAAGTGCTTCGGGGTTAAAGTTAATCAGAAATGCGCCAAAGATCATCAATGCACCTGCCAACCAATGTTTGAGCAACAGACGCTCGCCCAAAAAGATGATGGATAAAATAATCACGGCGGGCGCTTGAAGAAGCCCCAATAGCGTGGATTTACCGGCGCCGATGAGGTTGATCGAGTAATAGGCCAACAATGTCGAGGCGACATAGATACAAAAGGCGGCGATGATAAGCCGAACCCATTGCTGCCATGTAAAGGTCCAGACCGATGGGCGTGAAATCTGTGGAGCCAGCAGTAGTAAGCCAAGCCCACCCGACAGATTGGTCAAAATAGCTGTCCAAATCACGGGGACCTCATAAAAATGCAGTGCAATTTCGGCAATCACCCAACTGATGGCAACAAGCATGGCAGAAATTAAAACATAGAAGTTATGACGTAATGTTGATGGCATGTCTGTATGTCCTGTGTGTCCTGAATAAATTGGATAAAATCGAACGGGGCGCATCATACCACCGAATAGACGGAAATAGAAGTCTTTTTGACCATGAAAATCATCGCGTGTATAAGCCGAAAGCGGTCAATTTGGAGACGAGTGGGGATTCATCTATAATGGTTTACCTAGAACATGTGTAACGCTGTGCAATGACAAAAGGACTGATATGATACCAAACGAACCAACCAAATTGATTGCCTATGGCACGGGTGATATCCGACGGATGCGTGTCAAAAATGGATATTATGTTGACAAAACCCACTATATCCCACTCTTTGAGGCCGCACCAGATTACGTTTTCCTCATTCGTCCACGGCGCATGGGCAAAACCCTATGGCTGACGACGATACAACGATATTATGATGTCAACTATAAGGACAAGTTTGAGTGGCTGTTTGGTGACACCTATATCGGGCAGAATCCAACGCCTGAACGCAATAGCTTTCTGATGATTACGCTCAATTTTGCCAATGTCAATCCTGATCTACGCAAAATCGAAGAATCGTTTGAAAGCAATGGCCGTAATGAAATTGATAGTTTTGTTCGCAGATATCGTGCTTATTTTGAGGACTCACAGAAAGAAGATATCCTCGCGGGGATAAATCTTACGGACTGTCTACAGCGCATTTTTTATGCGGCGGATGAAAATGATTTGAAAATATTCCTGTTGATTGACGAATATGACAACTTTGCCAACACCGTTTTGGTGGCCGAAGGTCAGGAAGCCTATCACAACTTAACACATGGTCCGGGCTTTTTCCGTTTTTTCTTCAATCTGCTCAAAGGCGCAACGGGTGGGCAGATCGCAGGGCTGACACGTCTCTATATTACAGGTGTATCTCCTGTTACAATGGATGACGTCACCAGCGGGTTTAACATTGGCGACAACATCAGCCTTGACCCACAGTTTAATGAATTGATGGGCTTTTCCGAGGAAGAGGTCCGTACCATCTGCACCTATTATCGTGATGCCAGACAATTGGTTGTGGATGTGGATGAGTGCCTCGAGGTGATGAAGCTCTGGTATGATAACTATTTGTTCTCGCAGCGGGCCGAAACCCGTGTCTTCAACTCGGATATGGTGATCTACTTTGTCAAGCAAGCCATCCGTGAAAAAGATATTCCGCTACGCCTCATTGATGACAACGTTCGTATTGATTATGGCAAACTGCGCCATCTGATGTCGATTGACAACAAGCTCAACGGTAACTTTAGTATCTTACGGTCGATTATTGAAACCGGAGAGACGATCTCGACCATCAATGCAAGTTTTCCCCTCGATAGGTTACTGGACCGCAATAACTTTATCTCCCTACTATACTATTTTGGATTACTTACATTTGGTGAAGAAGTTGAGGGCGAGTCGGTCCTCTATATCCCCAACTTTACCATCCGTAATCTGATGTATGGCTACATTCGCGATGCGTACCGAGATGTCGATGTCTTTCGGGTTGATATCTACAGCTTCTCTGCGTTCTTACGGGCAATGGCCTTTCGGGGCGACTGGAAGCCTGTCTTTCAGTTTTTATCCGACGAAATTCAAAAGCAGACCGCTGTGCGTGATTACTTGAGCGCAGAAAAAGTGGTGCAAGGATTTCTGCTGGCCTACCTAAATATCTGCGATTTTTTCTTGATTTGGTCCGAGAAGGATATGAACAGCGGGTTTGTCGATCTCTATCTGGAGCCATTTCATGCCCGCTATCCGGGGGTCAAATATGGGTATCTGCTTGAGTTGGAATATATCTCACGGAGCAACTTTAGCCAGACTGAACTCAAAAAGAAAATCACAGAGGCCAAGGGGCAACTCAAACAGTATGCCAGCGATTCACGGATTCAGGCTCTTGCCACGAAAGTACCCATCAAGAAAATTTTGTTGGTCTATAATGGCTGGGAGTTGGTTCATCAGGAGGAATGGGTTGCACCGTCTGATTCATAAGGAATGACGATTAAATAACCTACACATGTTCAGTTAGCACGCCCCGTGCAGGTCTGATCCAAATGGGCAAGTTATTTAATCGCCATTCCTAAAATGAATATAGGCGGTTCACTCTTCCTATTTTAGTTGACGCGCCACGGTGAGTAGCTGATTCTTCAGTTGACTCCGTTCCTGTTGCCATGTCTTCTCATCCAGTTTCCCCGCTGCGCGCTCATCATCCAGTTCGGCGATGTGGACCACCAACTCATCATGATACTCCTGCAATGTGCGCTGACGTGTCTTGGCGTCAATATTGCGATTGCGCATCATCGGCCAGATAAACGCACCCGCCAACAGTAAGACAGCAATGACACCAAGCGAAATAGGAATGACTGGTTCTAGCGGTTGGGTCGATTCGGGTGGTCTGCTGGTCATCGTGCCATCACCTGCTGCACCAGCTGCCCCTGTACCCGCAGCCCCTGCTCCCGGATTGGTGGCGGAAAAATCACGTTCATCCAGATCATCTGCTTGCATCAGCCCCTCAAAGTTGACCACAATCGTCTGTGCCTCTATGTCCGTCCCATTCCACAGCGTATAGTCGATGCCCTGAATTGACTCGGTACCGATGAAGGTTAGGCCACCTTCGTCGGCGAGGGGTGAAACCTCTGTGACTAGATCGGGCAAATCGGCGACCAGCAGATTGAAGTTGCTGACTGCATAGCGATAGTCTTGGCTAACCTCCATGACAGGATCATCGACGAGCAAACGATAGCCCACAAAGATTTGACGGCCTTGCTCACCGGGCAGGATGGCGGCTGTATCCACGATCTGCCCCTCAATCTGATGATAGCGCCCCCCCAATATGCCATTTTGTAGCTGAATCGAGGTTGCGCCAGCAGGGATTGGGAACATGGCCGTGACGGGCATAGGCACACCCTGTGCAACCAGTTCAGGCAGGGGTTGACCGATATAGGTGCGGTCGCCGCTATTGCCATAACTGAGAATTTGACCAAAGATGATGCTGCCCGGTTCAAAGTCGATTACCCAGTTGGCGCGGCTGAGATAGATGGTGCTGCCATCGTCGGTGGTTTCATAGACGGTGAGCAGCGCGTCCATCAACGGCGTATCGCTGGTCAGTTGCACGGGTGCGCTGTCGTATAACACCTCTTGATAGCGGGTTTGTGCAACATAAACGATGCTGCTGGAGAGCGACAGGTTGTCAACCATAAAGCGCCCGTCCTCGTCTGTGACGGTCTGGAAGGTTTCGGTCGCTTCAAAATCACCGTTGCGGTTGACATAGGCCGTGACCTGAATATCCATCCCCGCGAGGCTGGCAACTGTATCACTTATCGCTGTGTCGCTCCCAGCTATATCACTCACGGCTGTGCCAATCTCAACTTGCCCCTCGATCTTGCCATCCCCCGGCTGAAAGACGGATCCCCAAGGTGGGACGTAGCTAAAGGTGCGGATGTAGTCGAGTGCGGCGCGCTGTTCGGCCTGTGACCACGTTTGCCCCAATTCAGGGTGCGCTGTCTGCCAACCACCATAGAGTTCAGCCTGTGTGCGAATATTCATCGCGGCACGGTCGCTGAAATCGGTTAAGGCCGACGCTGCCTCTGGGCCATCACCCTGCCCTTGCGGTCCATGACAGGCAGCACAGGACCCCGTGTATAGCTCCGCCCCCCATTCGACTGTCTCTTGGTCGGTGTGTAGGCTCCACGCATACATAACCGCCTGCCAGATTTCTTCATCACTCATCTGGTTGCCCCAAGGTGGCATCAAATTCTGGATACGGCCAAACTTGGTTGTATGGAAATACTCACCCGGGCTTTTTTCCCAGATGGTTTCTGGATCGGCAAAGGGCGGTGGCGGTGCGGGTAAGTTGGGTACGACGGGACCATCGCTGTTACCCGACAACCCATGACAGGGCATACAGTTCTGTGCATAGAGGGCTTCACCCAGCGGTGCCATCGGTGGTTCTAGGGGAATTGGCACAGCAGCGGCATCATATTCGGGTGGTTCTGGCTGTTGTGCTAGTAAGGACGTGGGGGTTATCAGAAATAGGATGGTGAATACAAGCAAAGAATAATAGTGTTGCAATTTATGGTTCATTCAATCGTCTTTTCATTTTTTGTGTAATGGTCAAGGACATGTTGAACAATTTGTAGCAATGTTAGTGTTCCGTCCCTATTT
>JBCCFC010000223.1:0-13466 GCA_039029935.1 Chloroflexota bacterium | reverse complement strand
TTGCGGGTCGTACACGAGAACACCGGCATTAGGACCCAAAGGGTTCCCCTGCCTAACTCCACAAATATGTGGGTAATTTATTTTGTGGAACGGCCTAACCCGACCTCCGGAAGGTGAATATGGGATACATTCACCTTCCGGAGGTCTAGACTCACTTACTCCTCAATAAACCACTCATGTGGATGGTCCAGATATCCGTAGTAAACCCATGTTGCACCCGGCTCAAAGCCACCAATCCGTTGATTACTCACATGGAACATGTTGGGCACAAAGAGCCAGACGTAGGCAACCTCATCGTGCGTGATCTGTTGAATTTCTTTGTAAATTTCCGCTCGATCTTCTGGCGCACAGCCTGGCACAGCCCGTGCCTGATCAATCAGCGCATCGACTTCTGGATTGACATAAGATGCTACATTGCCACCAGAGCCAACGGTATCTCGACGGCTCAACAGCAGCCCAGTAAAGGTGTTGGGTTCAGCCGCTGCACCATCACTGTTGGTCATTGGCGTGGCATCATACTGTTGTCCAAAGTATACCTCTTCCAAGTAGTTGCCCCATTCATAATGCTTAATCGAGACATCAAAACCAATCTGATTGAGTTGATCTTGGATAATCAGCGTCTCAGTCTCAAACATCTGCAAAATCGAGCTATAGGCAATTGTGAACGCCAATGGTACACCATCTTTCTCGCGAATACCATCACCATCGCTATCGACCCAGCCCGCCTCATCGAGCAACGCCATCGCTGCCTCTTGATCATAGGTGTAGCGTGGAATGTCATCGTTATAGGCCCAGCTTGAAATCGGGCTGACCGTACCAACAAGTGGCGTACCACCATCTGGTCCCATCGCATCGATCATGTCCTGTACATTGACACCAAGGGCAACGGCCTTGCGCACACGCACGTCGCCAAAGAGTGGATGTGGAGCCTGTTCAACTGGATTGCCATCTTCGTCATATGCTGACTGTGGATCGGTTGGATCTTTCCAGTTTAGTGAGAGGAACCCGACCGATGTCTGTGGATAGGAACTCCATTTCAGATGATCGCGGTTGGTAATCTGCTGGAAGAGATCACCCTGCATGGTCATGTAGTCAATCTCGCCTGCCTGAATCGCCTGCACACCGATGGTGGCATCCTCCATCACGCGGTTGACGAGATTTGGAATTGCTGGTGCGCCGCCCCAGTAGTTAGCATTGGCACTGTACGCCTCAAATTCAGTTGCCGCCCACTCATCAAGCACATATGGGCCACCGCTGATGTCAGGATTCATGTTAAAATCGCTGCTCTCAAAATCGCTAAAATCCGCTGCATATTTGTGCGCTGGTAGCAACCGTATCGCACTCAAACCTGACAGGAAGGCACAGTTGACCTCATCCAATACCAACTCATAGTTTTTCTCATCAATGATGTTGACCGCCGAAATCTGCTCGACATTGGTTTCGTAGACGGTCTCGATGTCCGATTGAATCGCCTCAATCATAAATTTGACATCCGCCGAGCTGATTGGCGTCCCATCACTCCAAACCGCATCGTCGCGAATTTGGAACGTATAGGTCAGCGTATCATCAGAGACCTCCCATGTTTGAAGCCCTGGCACAGGTGCGCCCGTCGTTTCGTCTGTGTTGATCAGTGCAGGCCAGAGCAGGTCTCGCGCTTGGATGGATGCCCCATCACTGGTCAGCGCGGGGTTCCATGAAGTCAAGTTCCCCATGTTACGAATGACAATGGTCCCTGTTCCTTCCGCAGATGAAGAGGCATCTCCTGAGCCATCCGCTGCCTCAGAAGACGTGTCACCGTCCGTGACCCCGGCCCCAGCACAGGCACTCAGAACCATTGTGCCAATCAGTAGTAATAGTACAAGTACGCGTAGGTGTTTCATGCGTTCCCTCCTGAAATTTTGCATAGAAATTTTTGAGATATGTTAGCGAAAAAGCAATCCAACAAGCAGTGCAGCCCCCTTTTCTGCAAGAACTTTCTTACAAAGTTTAAAGTGTCTCTTTGCAAGAAAGCAACAGCAAATCCGTGATATGATAGAGTCAAGTCATCGCAAATGTAGACTATAAACGATGACTTGGAAGAAGTCTTAAGTAGATAGTAAACGGTTTTTGGATCATTGTCAATGATCAGCAGTGGTGATGCCGTCAGCCTGTTTCTGCGCAAAAAGGGCATAGGACTGGATGGCGGCTGCGGCGTACCCAAGTTGGATAAAGGTGCTGTTCTCGGCAGACATCCCATCCTTCAACACCAGCAGATGATTCTTGCGCCGTACATTCCCCTTTAGATCGCGGAATGGTTCTACACACCTCTCGTCAAAATTTTGCTCAAGTCACTCTCATTACCAACATACTATCTCGTGATAGATACAACCGATGTTGGCAAAAACCACAGAGCACTCGTGCTGAGTTTATCATACCAAAATCGTAGTCTGCCAATCATCTGGAAAGTTGAAGAAGGTACAAAAGGGCATACCAAAGAAGATGTACAGGTTGACTTACTCAAGAAACTTCCCCCTTATTTTCAGCCAGCTAATTCTGATGCACCTGTCATTTTCTTGGGTGACAGCGAATTTGATGGGGTCTCTCTTCAGAAGCAGCTACGTGAGAATGGTTGGCATTTGGCATCAAGATCAATACTATCTGCCCGATTGTATGTCTGCTTGGATTGCCTTGGTCGATGTCGATGATGGGAACGGGCCGTTGGGCGTCCAACCGGGATATATTCTCTCTTCCCGGGCCATCGCTGGTGGCAGAGACAAAGGGGAAATTCGGGACCGTCTGCTCTCTCAAATTCCACTGGGTCGTCTTAGTGTGCCTGAAGACTGCGCCAAAGTTGTGGAATTTCTGGTCACCGATCTGTCAGACTATGTGACGGGCCAATGCATCCCCATCTGTGGTGGCTATGTCGCTTTTTGATTGAATCTTTTATTGAACGAAGCCTTGTTCAGCCAGCCAAGCAGCACCCCGGAAAATGTCGGCTGTATCCTTCATCTCTAAAATCAGGCGCGGTGCTGTTTCGAGTTGGCGAATGATCGCAAAAAAGGCATACCAATTGATATTGCCATACCCCGGTGCCCAGTGACGGTCACTGCGACCATCGGTATCTTGCAGATGGATGTGGGCCAAGAGGTCTTTGCCTGCTGCCGCCCACTGATCGGGTGTTGGGCCACCCCGCAAGTGGGTAATATAAACGTGACCCGTATCAATGCTAAAGCGCACATAGTCCGACTCGAAAGAGCGAACGAGGTTTAATAATGGGGTCGTGTTCAAATCGAAAATCGTTTCAATGACCAGCGTACATTGCATCGCTTTCGCCGCGGCCACGACTGGCTCTAGGGTTTTGTGAACCTGCTCAATTTCCGCTGCCTGACCCAACTCGAACGAATGGGGTAAAAAGGGGTCACCAAAATACTTAAATGGGCTATGGATGACCATATGGGAAGCCTTAATCGCTGCCCCAAATTCCAACCCTTGTTGTAGCCGGGTTTGGGTGAGTTCTCGTACTCTTGGATCGCGAGTCATAATTGAAATATCGATAAACGGCCCGTGAATCCCAAGACGGCCATTATAGCCATCTAAGGTAGCGTTTATCTGAGCAGCGATTGACTGCCAGTCGCCGTCGAGTACGTCGGGCAGAATAGCATCCTGGATTTCCAGATCCCGTTGCCCGGTAATCAACCACTCACTAAACGTGCTTAGGTCAGCGGCCTTCATCGCCGCGCCGACAGTTAAGGTCGTATCTTTTAACATCAAATTCTCCTCTCTGTGAAATGCCAGTCTGTCTATAGGTTTAATTGTTTTGGTGCTTGAACCGCGATATCAAACATATGAAATCCTCGCGCTCGAGCATAAGATTGATCACATCTGCCCAAAGTAGCCCGCCCTTGCGAGCGGAGTGAATGTCTCATTTACAAACACATCTCAAATTATACAAATTCACGCCTTTTCTCACAAACGACACTCTTTGGATTCAGACGTTGTGTGGTATGATTGACGGTGGTGTGTAAAGTTACAGAAAAAATGGCTTGGTACGGTCTAATGGGATAAGAAACAAATACAACACGTCATAATAGTCTTTTCAACAAACTGGAGATATCTAAAATGCAAATCGATACCACTTCTCTCCCACCAATATTGTTAACCGATGAACAAATGAAACAGTTTCTGGTAGATGGCTATCTGATACTTCATCCGACTGTGCCAGAGGGGACGCATCAGCTTATCGATGAAAAGTTTACGTGGCTGTTCGAGCATGAGACGAATTCTGGGAACAACATTCTGCCACGGCTACCGGAATTAAATCTGGTTCTCGATAGTCCCGAAGTGCGTGGGGCGATGATTAGTTTGCTCGGGGAAGATTATTTGGTGCATCCACACCGCTATTGGCACTCTCTACCACCCAGCGACCTTGACCCCAATGATCAGGAGTCGGTATGGGCGCGTGTACAATCTGATAGCCATCAGGATTCCTATACGCCGTCTGGACAGCCCAAGTCTCATTATTTACGCTATGCGCGCTTTATGTATTATAGCCATGATGTTGAATTGACACACGGACCAACGCATGTTATCCCCGGTTCACACTATCACGCTGGATTAGCCGATGAGGATCGAGAACGTCAAATCCCTGTGATGGGTCAGGCAGGGACGGTCTTTCTGAGCCATTTCGATCTTGGTCATGCAGCGGGCATCAATTTGAGTCAACGCGTACGCCATATGATCAAATTCATCTTCATGCGCGCCTCAGCCCCGCAAAGCCCGACTTGGCACTGCGATTCGCCCCTCTGGCAGCCACCAATCCATCGTACAGCACCGTATGATCTGGAACCTGTTTGGCGTCATCAGTGGTCGTGGCTCTGCGGTCAACCAATGGTCGCAGAACCCACCGCAGTCAATAATGCAGAGGTTGTATCGACGTTGGTATCACGCTTAAATCGAGCGACGCAAGCAGAACGAACCTGTGCCATCTATGCGCTGGCCGCGATTGGCGAGGCCGCAGTTCAGCCGTTGATTGACCAACTGATTGCGATAGGTCAGGCAGAAGGAGGCGACAAGATTCCCGACCCTTGCAAGTACGCCACCATCACGATGGAAGATGCCGCGTATGCTCTCGCTGCAATAGGCGATGTTGCGGTTGATCCGCTAATCGACCTACTCGACACGCCCGATGAATGGACAAAGCTCAATGCCATCTTTGCACTGGGCGAAATCGGTCCAACGGCTCAACGGGCAGGCCCGGCACTGATCACTTTGTTCCCAAATGCCTCCCCACTTGTGATTCGGTATGCTGTAACGGCACTGGGGAATATTGGCGATCCGCAAGCCCAGACAGTATTATGCGGCCTGCTTAACAGCAATCGAGACGTATGGGATGAATTCAGTGATGGGGCGTTGCCCGCGCAGGTTCACGTCCATGTCAATGCGGCTATGGCCCTCGCCAAACTGGGGTCAAAAGCCGCAGCATCTGAGGCAGAAATCATTGCTCATCTCCATCACCCATATGGTCAGGTCGGCTATTTTCTAACCGAAGCACTACGACGCATTGGTACCACCAGCGCGCTTGAAGCAGTCGTCAAAGACCTAAGCTTTCGACGGTGGGATGCATCCTTAAACGCACGACGGCAGTTCTGATCATGTTGGGTTGGTTGTTGATGGCAAAAAGGGAACAGTACCAGTACTGAAAAGGACAATCTTCATGAACCAGTTGTTTCGTTTGACTCCCGCCGATTACCGCCCGCATGCACCTGCAAAACACGACTATGGCATTGGCATCGTTGGCTGTGGTCATATTGCGGTGAACGCACATCTTCCTGCGTATCAGCAATTTGGATATCGGGTGGTTGCCTGCTGTAGCACCCGCGCTGACGTGGTCGAAAAGACCCAGCGAGCCTATAATATTCCCCACGGGGACACAGATATAGCGGTCGTATTGGACAATCCAGAGGTACAGATTGTCGATCTGGCTGTCCATGCCAACCAGCGATTGTCTTTGGTCGAAAAGATTGCCGCCGCGGGAAAACACATCCTCAGCCAGAAACCATTGGCCATGAACGTTTCCGATGCCGAGCAGATGGTGGAGATTTGTGCCCAGGCGGGTGTGCAACTGATGGTCAATCAGCAAGCACGCTGGGCACCAGCACACCGTGCGATCAAAGTGTTGCTAGAACGGGGAGCCATCGGCCAGTTGTACAGTGTCATGCACATGCATCGTGGTTTTCAGGATGATCCTGGGAGTTGGTTCGCTGCGCTGGAAAACTTCAACATTGTCGATCATGGTACTCACTACATTGACTTGAGTCGCTACTTTACAGACCGGAATCCGATTCGCATCAAAGCGACTACGGCTACTGTCCCTGGTCAGGCGGCGGTTACACCCATGATTTACACCATCAATTGTGAATATAGCCCAGACCCAGCGGAGACGGGAGAAACGGGGATGAATCAAAATGCCGCAGGGCTGATGAGTACACTCCATTTCAACAATATAGTCCGCGCCTCCCAAACACATGGCTACACTTGGTATCTGGATGGGACAGAAGGCTCGTTGGTCGCCTCCCATAACGAAGTGATCCTCTACCGTGCCGATTCTGATGAACGCATCGTGACCCAGATTGAAGGCAGTTGGTTCCCCGAGGCGTTTGGTGGCAGTATGGGCGAAATGATGTTGGCACTGCATGATGAGCGGGAGCCGATGACCAGTGGGCGTGATCATTTGTATTCGATCAAGATTGCGTACGCCGCTGTGGAAAGCTCAAATTCGGGGAGGGCAGTCACCCTTTAACCTCAGATACAACACACATAGTCTGCCCTCATCTGGGCCAGTGCCGCTCATGACAGTCATGACCAATACAGGCTGTTTTTCTGTGGTCCTTTTGAGAACAATTGAGCGTATTAACCTATAGATTATCACGGAGGATCGCCTCTGTGGTATACTAGAGGCATGACTGGATGGCAGTCTGTTACGCTGGAATCTGTAGAAAAGGAACAGCTATGCAATTGCAATACCCACTAGAAGAAAAAATTGGGTCACCAGACTTACTGGTTGGCCGAAAAAAGGAATTTGCCAGTTTCAATAAATGGATAGGCCGGATGCCCCATAAACTCTCTAAGTCGCGAGTGATTCTGGCGCGTCGTAAGAGTGGCAAGACCTCCTTCGTCCAACGCATCTTTAATCAGGTTTGGAGCCAGAATGGGACTGTCGTTCCCTTTTTCCTTGACATTGCCGATGAGGCCATCTGGTATCCAGAATTTGCCCGTAAATATTACAGTCATTTTATGTCACAATACATCTCTTTCTTGGAGCGTGATACAAGTTTGGTACGCAATCCGTTAAGCTTAGATGATATCCGTGCCTACGCCAAGACAAATAAGGATATTGATTTCGTGGTTCGAGATGTCGAGAGATTTTGGCAGCATGAAGAAAGGGGGCAACACTACTTTATGTGGGAGATTGCTTCTCATGCCCCACACCGCTATGCCAGTCTTAGTGGATTAGACGACAGAACCACACGTCGCTTCTTGGTGATTCTGGATGAGTTTCAGAATATTGCCACGCATGTCTATCGGAATCAAGCGTTCCAAGGTACACCACACAAAACCATGCCTGGTAGTTTTCACTCCCTCTCCGAGTCCAAGGTGGCGCCCATGCTCGTGACAGGCTCCTATCCCGGCATTCTCCTTGAAATTATGGCAAATTACCTAGAAGCAGGGCGTCTTTCCATCTTTCGCATGAAACCCTCTCTCGAACCCAAGCATGGATTAGAGGCGGTCTATCGCTATGCTCAGTTTTACCATGAACCCATTAAGGACGAAACTGCCGAGTATATCAATGAGCTATGTATGTCCGACCCATTCTTGATTTCTTGTGTGATTTCCAATGAGCTTGAGGGTAAAGATTTAACCAAGCGCAATGGTGTGAGCAAAGCCGTTGCCTACGAATTAAGCCATTTTGAATCGGAAATGTCCAAAACATGGAATGAATATCTGCGGCGGACCTTTGAACGTACCAATGGCGTGACTACCAAGAAACTGATGCTGTTTTTGAACAAGAACAGCGAGCAAGATTATCGCCCCAGCGACCTCAAAAGTGAGCTCAATCTGACATTAAGCGAGGAAGAGATTTATGAACGCCTAGAGGTATTGATGGCCTCGGATGTGATTCGACAAGGGCAATCGGCCTTTCGTTTTCGTGGCTTGGAGGATGGGACACTCAACCTAATCCTGCGTAATCACTTTGAGGAAGAAATTGAGGGTGTCCGCCCCGACTTCATTGGTGAATTTGAAGCACAACTCAAAGCCGAGCGCGCCGAAACACGCAAATGGCGTGGGCTTGCCAACGACTTCAAGGGGCGTCTCGCCGAGATAAAATTGGCCTTTGTCTTTCGCAGCAAGCAGCAGATGGGGCAACCACTCAATCTCACCGACTACTTCACAGATGTCGCCGATACACGCCCGCTCAAACTTGTCAGCGTCATGGAGCGCGTCTCACACCGCTTGCTCAATGGCGACGGCGAGGAAATCGACATTATTGCCAAGGCCGATGATGGCCGTGTGGTCATGGTCGAGGTGCGTGACCGCAAGGACAAGACGGGGACGAAGCCTGTGATGGGGTTGCAGACCAATGCATTGGACTATGCGGAGCAGTATGGAGTAGCTGTGCTGCCTGCATTTTTATCGTTGAGCGGGTTTACGGAAGAGGCAATTGAATTTTGTAAGGCGAATGGGATTGCCATTGCGAGGGAGAATTTGACGATATGACACAGTTAGATACAGATGTACTGATTGTTGGCGGTGGGATTGCGGGTCCAGCATTGGCGGCGGCGTTAGCACCTCATGACTTGCGCGTTGTTTTGCTTGAGCGCAGAGAGGGCGCACTTGATACCGCCCGTGGTGATCATCTGCAACCGAAAGCATTGGAAACCCTCGACTCGTGGGGCGCACTTGATGACATTCGCGCTAAGGGGGCCGAGCAGCGCGATGGCACGATCTGGTACGACGCCGCTGGACGACCATTGCTGAGGGCCATGCTGACCGAATTCGATCTGCCCTACCCATATTTCCTCTACCTGAACCATGAGCTGATTGGCGACGCTCTTATGGACGCAGCGTCGAGATCGAGCGAGTTTAAGTTGCTGAAACCAGTTCGTGACTGGCGCGTGAGGATACATACAGACACCTCAGTGGTGGTCGATGTCGAGCTACCCGATGGCAGTTTCGAGACCATTTCCAGTCACATCTTGGTCGGCGCAGACGGCCAGAACTCTCGGGTTCGACAACTGGCAGGGATCGATGTCGAGACTGTGCGTTACCAGTGCCCCATCAATATCTTCTTTGGTCGCTATACCGAAGCTCCACCGGGCAACGCGCTTGAGGCATACATCGGCGAACAAGGAATCCTTGCCTCAGTACCCCGTACTGGCGGTGTGTGCAAGGTTGGTGTGGCTAGCACGCCCGATGAGGTGAAAATGTGGCGTACACTTGACCCAGTGGGTGTGCAGTCCCGTTTGGGCGAGATGGCGGCAGACTTCTCAGTGCGGGAGCCAGCCTATACTGGGGTCTATCCACCCGTTCGTATAGTGGCGAATCAATGGGTTCGCGACAATGTTGTGCTGCTGGGCGATGCGTGCCATGCCATGCATCCAGCACAGAGTCAGGGGATGAATGTGAGCATACGATGCGCCGACGCACTCGCCCAAACCCTAATCCGTTCCGGTGGTGCATCCAAGAATGCGCTGGCTACATACGAACGTGAGACCAAGCCATTGATCGATCCATTGTTGGAGGAGAACCATCGCGCTGGTGCGCTCTTCGACAGTACGGATAGCAAGCAACTCTTGCAGTTCGTTGAAGTACTTAGGCAGATCGGCCAAGACCCTAACATGACAAACGGGTATGCCCTCAACGGGGCTGGCTACGCCCACACCTAATCAGACACTGGAGCGGACTGCCCACCGGTCAATCAAATTTTGAATGTGTCCACGTATGCCCCTTCGTTGGTGGAGACTGTGCCGATTGCTTGGGTGGGGCAGCCTGAGTTGGCTCGCTAAATGGTGCTAATATCTACGGCACGATTATTCTATCAATGACAAAACAACGAGTCAGTGAGCTTGCATTTCAACCAGACTGCAGACCTGCTGAAATGTCTTTGATAAGGCTGTTGGTGAAGTGTTAAAGTCGCCATCGTCGCACGAAATAGGTTTCCGTGCTGTCATCTGATATCAAGCCAACGCAGATATTGAGTGTTCCGATGAAGGCGTATACACAATATACTTAACTGGCAATCAACCGAGCCTACAGATACCCACATGTCAAAATGTAACATTTTAGATTCACAAGAAGTTTAATAAGGTACTTTGACATCGATCAGTAGCTATGATATGCTCTGACCTAACTTTAGGTGCGGGGACTCTCTGGGCCACATTTACGTATTCAATTGGCCGCAGGTGCTCCTATCAACCCATAAGTGAATCTATTCAAACGATAGCGTAATGTTCTCAGCTTCCAGTTTTCTTTCATTTTTTCATAACGAGGAGAAACATGAACTTCAAACACACTTTACGTTTTATGCTAACTTTTGCACTTGCGCTAACTTTAGCGGCTTGTGCGGTGGCACCTGCACCTTCAGATACAGGGGGGGATGCTGCCGGAGAGATGGGTGAACCAGTCATATACCTGTATAATAATTCGGGTACGCTCCAATTTGATACAGGCGGGAGCAATCCTGATGTATTACAGCAAGTTCAGGACCATATTGCTACGGAAGTTGGTGTCCGCCCAGTAACCATTGTCCCGACCGACCGCACTGGCGAACAGTTAAACTTGCTATTGGGGTCGAGCGATCCCATTGACTTCTTCCAGACAAGGGGTGTGGGCGGCTGGCACGATTACGCGGATGCGATCATTCCAATCAATGATCTCTTGGAAGAGCATGGTCAGAACCTCACACAGGTCATCCCGGCTGAACAGTGGGAAGTGATGAAAGATATTGATGGCAACATCATGGGTATTCCGCGTAGTACACCAACACACCCCTATGTTGCTTGGGTGCGACAAGATTGGTTGGATGCGCTGGAGTTAGACGTACCGACAACGGTTGAAGAACTGGAAGCGGTGATGGATGCGTTTCAGGCCAACAATCCCGATGCGATGATGGCGACACGTCCACAAGATGTGCGTTGGACGACATTGGGTGGCTTTACGCCAAATGGTCATTCAAATTGGCTTGATCCGGCGGATAACCGTGTCAAACCTTGGGTCATGCAACCGGGTGTCAAGGATTGGGTCACTAAGTTAAATTCGTGGTGGGAGCAGGACTATTTCTTCGCCGACACCTTTACCTCGTTTGACGCACCTGAACTGTTCCGTACTTGTAACCTTGGGGTCTGGATTGGCTGGTATTCGCGCATTACTCTGATTACACCCCAAATTGAAAGTGCTTGTGAAGGGATCGAATGGACCCGAACCAGTATCACGGGGCCAGAAGGCTATATTGCAACGGTGCGCCCACAAAATGCCAGTGCCTATGTGATCACAAGAAAAGCAGAGAACCCTGCAGCCGTGATCCAGTTTATGGATTGGGTTTTTGATGCCAACACGACTGACAATCAACTGACTGCTCGTTATGGCATCAAAGACGAAATGTGGTGGTATGAAGATGAAGAGGCGCGAACAGTCGACCGCGATCCCGATAGTGGCTACGTCAGCGAATATATGATGCCGAATCTAAATGCTGAGATTCGGTATAGTGTCCTCGATCCGGCGAGAGCTTGGCATCTCGAATATCTGGGCGGGCAACTGATCACGCTTGATGATGGTAAGATGCCTTTTGATGCGGACGTATCCTATAACTTGAGTCGGGTTGCGGATGAAGTGCCAACGCTGGGCGATCTCAACCGTCTACTCGATGAACAAACGGTTCTCTTTATCACTGGACAACGCTCCCTAGACGAATGGGATGACTTCATGGCCGACTTGGAACGAGCGGGTATGGAAGATTGGATTACCGCTTTGACGACACAATATAATGAGCTGACAGGTCAGTAGATTGGTAATCGGTGGGCGGTAATCGGTGGGCCGGTATTCGGTAGGTCGGTATTCGGTAGGTCAGTACTCTGGTACTGAATACTGACCTACTGACTTACCTGTTTACCCTAATGCTCAGTAGATGCTGAAAACCTTTTTATGTCCAAACCAAACGTCTTATTTATTGCTGTTGATGACCTACGCACTGCACTGAATTGCTATGGTGACCCAAATGCCATCAGCCCACATATTGATCGACTGGCAAGCCGAGGCATGGTCTTTCGACGCGCGTATTGTCAGCAGGCCGTCTGTAACCCTTCGCGTGCGTCGTTGATGACCGGATTACGCCCAGATACAATCAAGGTTTGGGACCTTAAATCTCATTTTCGGCATGAGGTGCCGCCTGAGTTGGCTGATTTGCCGCAATTTACGACGGGCACTCATTTCCGTCAGGCGAAGCCAAACGTTGTGACTCTACCGCAATATTTTAAGCAGCATGGCTACCATACCCAATCGGTGGGGAAAATTTATCACGGTTCACCCAATGCGCAAGATGCTGAGTCTTGGTCTGTCCCTGAAACCCACAATGTTGTTTGGAAGGGTAAAGATTATCTGTTACCTGAAAACCAGTCACCGCCAACCCAACGCTGGCCTGGAAACAAAATGAGTGCGACGGAAGCCGCTGATGTCGCCGATGATGGGTATATTGACGGACGGGTGGCCGATCACGCGGCACATCTATTAGGCGAACTGAAGGATCGGCCTTTTTTCCTAGCGGTGGGTTTTCGCAAGCCACATCTCCCCTTTAGCGCACCCAAGAAATATTGGGATTATTATAATCGGTCACAAATTACCTCGCCCATCCATCCAACAAAGCCAACGGGTATTCCCGATTATGCTTGGCACAATTCGGTAGAATTACGCGGGTATCAAGATATACCGGATGAAGGGCCGCTGTCAGATGAGCTAATTGCGCGGCTTCGTCATGGGTATTACGCTTGTGTCAGTTATATGGATGCGCAAGTTGGCAAATTACTTGATGCACTCGACGCACATAACCTCACCCAGAACACCATCATCGTTTTATGGGGGGATCACGGCTATCACCTTGGCGAGAAAGCATTATGGTGTAAAACAACCAACTATGAACAGGATACACAAGCCCCCCTGATTTTATCGCTCCCCGGACAATCAGCCACCACGACAGATGCGCTGGTGGAGTTTGTGGATATTTATCCAACCTTATTGGATTGCTGCGGTTTGCCCGCTCGGACCGATCTTGAAGGGATTAGCCTGAAGCCATTATTGTCACAGCCAGAACGTCCTTGGAAACAGGCAGCATTTAGCCAATTCCCCAGACCTTGGATGTACCAAGGGGAACCAGCAGTGATGGGATACACGATGCGCACGGACCGCTATCGGTATACGGAATGGGTCAAATTTCGTAC
>JBCCFC010000222.1:0-13503 GCA_039029935.1 Chloroflexota bacterium | reverse complement strand
CAATAGAGATTGCTAACTCCGCTATTCAACGGGTAATTTATTTTGTGGAATGGCCTAACACTCAAAATTCCTGTCATCGTTCTTTGCAGTGACGCAAAAATTTCAATCTGAAGTCGATTTTAGCCAGATTTTGAAAATTATCCAGACGACATCTTGTTACCAAATAGAACCTATTACCATAGAAGACCTCACATTATTAAGCAACGTTCAGGGTATTTCAGAACTACATGATCGGATTATTGTTGCAATAACCATGCGTTTGCAATTGCCACTCATTATTCGCTACGAGATTATTACTGCAAGCGGCAACGTCCAAGTAGTATGGTAAGACATATCATTGAGTTGCCACTTGGTTAACAAGTTACATAAATTAAACTAGGCCAAATTTGACAAAAATACGAAAATCGACTATCATTCATGATCAGGTAAATTTTACTGGCTCAACACTTTTGAGCCAATCCTAAATTTGATCCTTTTTTGGGCGTTGGTCATAACATCACGAAGAAACTTGGCTTTTTTCACCATTTTGTGGATGACGACCTCTGATAGTGAAAAAGCAAAATGGTTTCGCATTGATGTATGATCGATGCCCTTTTTGGATACAAACAGTGTCTAGGAAGCATAGCCTATAAATCGTAATCAGGTTGATAGACACGCTAATCATACGATGTGCGCGCCGCCACAATAGGCGGTGTTTTTTTGTGTATTTAGTAGGTTGCATAATCGCCCCCATCACTACTAAATCGTTTGTAATTGGGAAAGAAGTAAAAAATGAGCGATAATCAAACTGTCTACCTAACAGCAGAAGGACTCAAGAAAGTTGAGGAAGAACTGGATCATCTGATCAATGTACGTCGCCCTGAAGTTGCGCGTCAAATTGCCGAAGCCAAGGCCGAAGGTGATCTGCGTGAGAATGCGGGATATGACGAGGCCAAAAACGCCCAAGGATTTCTGGAAGGTCGTATTCAAGAACTAAAAGGCGTGTTAAAGCACGTACATCTCATTGAAGAAGAGAGTATTCCAAAGAATATTGTTGCTATTGGTCGCACAGTTGTGATTCAAGAAGTAGATACAGATTTTGAAGAAAAATATATGATTGTTGGATCGATGGAATCGGACCCAGATGGTGGGAGGATCAGCAATGAAAGCCCAATGGGGCAGGCTCTTTTGGGCAAAAAAGTGGGACAAGAAGCAACTGTAGAAACACCTGGTGGTGAGATTGCTTTTGAAATTGTGCGTGTTGAAGTGTAACAAGAAAGGGGGATGACGAGTGGCTGCTGAAGAACAAAATCATCAATCAACAGAATCGTCTGGTGCAGCGCAGGAAGTGCCTGTTGAGCAGACTGTCAAAAGTCGTGCGCCACAGGACATGTTTGCACCTGAGCATCTGTCGGACCAAGAACAATCGCGTTTAAAGAATTTACAAGGCTTGGTGGCTGCGGGGATAGAACCATACCCCGCACGAGCAAAACGTACCCACACAATTGCCGAAGCAAGAGTACTGTATGAGCAGCACAAGCCGAGTGATGAAGAGGATAATGGAGCAAATGCTGATTTGACTGTTTCTGTCACAGGGCGTCTAAAGCGTATCCGTATCATGGGTAAAATGAGCTTTGCCGATATTGAGGATGGCACGGGACAGATTCAGCTATTGGTGCGACGCGATGCGTTACCAGAGGGTTGGTATAACACCATCTGGAAAAAGCTGATTGACTTGGGTGATTTTGTCAGCGTTACGGGGCAACTTGTCACAACCAAAACGGGCGAAACGTCGGTTGAAGCCGAGGAGATTCAGTTCCTGAGCAAGACGCTCAAGCCGATGCCAGATAAATGGCATGGTGTCAAGGACCAAGAGACACGTTACCGTCGCCGTTATGTCGATCTAATCGCCAACCCTGATGTGCGCGACCTGTTTCGGACACGGGCAGCAATTGTGCGCGCCCTGCGTGAATATATGGATGGCGAAGACTTCTTGGAGGTAGAAACACCGATTCTCCAACCAGTTTATGGTGGTGCAGCGGCGCGCCCCTTTGTGACACATCATAACCAACTGCATCAGGACCTATATCTACGCATCAGCTATGAACTCTATCTCAAACGACTGATTGTGGGCGGTTTTGATCGTGTCTATGAAATTGGCCGCGATTTTCGCAATGAAGGCGTGAGCTTTAAACATAATCCAGAGTTCACTCAGATTGAATTCTATGAAGCTTATGCTGATTATGAAGATATCATGCGACGCACCGAGAACATGGTTGCACATGTCACCCAGCGTGTTCATGGCAGCATGATTTTTACTTGGGGTGAGCATACAATTGACGTGACCCCACCTTGGCGTCGAATTCCAATGCGTGAGGCGATTTTAGATGCGTCTGATATTGACTATGAGGCATTCCCCGATGCGCCGTCATTGGCGACTGAAATGCGACGGCATGGGTTGGAGGCCGATCCCAAAACGGGTTGGGGCAAGTTGGTAGATAATCTGATGGGCAAATTTGTCGAGCCGAATCTGATTCAGCCAACATTTCTGATTGACTATCCACGCGATATCAGTCCACTGTCCAAAAGTTCGCCAGACAACGAGCGCATGGTGGAGCGATTTGAGGGCTTTATGGCGGGCATGGAGTTGTGTAACGCCTTTAGCGAAATCAACGATCCCATCGACCAGTTGGAGCGGTTTGTTGCTGAAAACTACCGCGATGCAAATGATGAGGAAGCGCATCCAATTGATGAAGATTATATCGAAGCCTTAAGCTATGGAATGCCGCCTACAGGTGGATTTGGCATGGGTATCGACCGCCTTACCATGCTTTTGACCAATCGAGAGACGATCCGCGAAGTACTGCTTTTCCCACACCTGCGGTCGTATAAGTAAGAAGGGTGAAGAGTGAAGAGTGAAGAGTGAAGAGTGAAGATGCGAGTTTCTACCTTCTCACTTCTACCTTCACCCTTCATCAAAAGGATATCTATGAACAACCAATTACCAAATTTTGATTTGACGGGGAAAGTGGCGATTGTGACGGGGGCTTCACGCGGAATTGGTGAGATGATTGCCAAGACCTATGCGGCGGCAGGGGCCAGCGTGGTGGTAAGCAGTCGTAAGCAGGATGGCGTTGATGCTGTTGCCGATGCGATTCGCCAGGCTGGCGGTGATGCATTGGCGGTTGCGGCGCATACGGGTAGTTTAGAGGCGGTCGATGAGTTGGTGGGCAAAGCCGTTGATGCCTATGGTGGTGTCGATATTGTCGTCAATAACGCTGCAACCAATCCGCACTTTGGCCCAATGATCACAGCGGATGAAAGTCACTGGGACAAGACACTGGATGTCAATGTCAAGGGGTATTTCCGCACGGTCAAAGCGTGTGTCGAAAGTATGCAAAGTCGTGGTGGTGGCAAGGTCATCAACATTGCCTCAGTTGCGGGTCGTGAACCCCAAGCGGGTATGGGCATCTACTGTGTCAGCAAGGCAGCTGTAATCATGATGACCGAGGTGCTGGCCTCCGAACTGAGCGTCCACAATATTCAGGTCAATGCCATTGCACCTGGGTTTATCAAAACCAAATTTAGCAGCGCGCTGTGGCAGAATGAAGATTTATATAAATCCATTGTCAAGCATATTCCACAACGCCGTATGGCCGAAACAGAGGAACTTGCAGGCATCTCACTCTATCTTGCGTCTGGTGCATCCAGCTTTACCACGGGCGCAACCTTTACGGTCGATGGCGGTCAACTTGTCAACACAAGTATGTAGCTAGTCAGCATTTCAGCTAGTCAGTACTTCAGCTAGTCAGCTAGTCAGTACTTCAGCTAGTCAGTACTTCAGCTAGTTAGTACTTCAGGCTGATGGCTGATGGCTGACAAACTGACTGGCTGACCAGCTAAAAAGAGCGATACACAACACCATGCCTGAACTGCTCTCTATCTTTCTAAACGTTATCACACCAGTCTTTCTTCTTGTTTTAATCGGATATCTTGTGGGCCCACCTCTGGGTATCGAGACACAGAGCGTTTCTAGGGTGGCGTATTACATCCTGACACCTGCCTTTACCTTTAAT
The DNA here is from genome assembly GCA_039029935.1 of Chloroflexota bacterium. Taxonomy (GTDB): domain Bacteria; phylum Chloroflexota; class Anaerolineae; order Caldilineales; family Caldilineaceae. The sequence continues at coordinate 9,448 of JBCCFC010000222.1, read as the reverse complement.
CTGTTTAGCACATCAAACATTGATCTGGTTGCCGCCTCGCAGATGGGCATATATATTGTCTCGGTCACAACCATTTGTGTTGCCGTCTGTTTTGTGATCACGCGCATATTGCGCTGTTCGGCAGAAATGACGGCTGCTTATATTTTGATTACTGCCTTTGGCAATGTTGGCAACTTTGGGCTGCCCATTATCCAGTTCCGGCTAGGCGAAGAGGCATTGCTGCCAGCCGCCATCTATTTCCTCGTACTCAGTTTTTATGGATTTTTGGTCGGTGTCTTCTCTGCCTCTTTGCATAAAGGGGGCGGGTTTGGCGCGCTTTTCAGCGTCTTCAAAACACCGGCCATTCTTGCTGTGTTTCCAGCAATTTTGGTAAGCCAGCTTAACCTGACCGTTCCTCTGTTCATCGAGCGTTCAACGGGGTTATTAGCCGACGCAATGATCCCTGTTATGTTACTCACATTAGGCATTCAGCTATCCTCTGTTGGCAGAATATCACTAGATCGCGATGTCTTTGTCGCCAGCATGGTGCGGCTGGTGATTGGCCCTGTGGTTGCCATTGCATTGGCCGTTCCACTAGGCATTACAGAGATCGAACGCGGTGCGGGGATTCTGCAAGCCAGTATGCCAACGGCAGTGTTGGCAGTGTTAATTGCGATGGAACACGACCTGATGCCAACCTTTGTGACCAAAGCGGTGCTGTTTTCAACAGTGGTCAGCATGGTGACGTTGACGATTGTGTTGACGATTATTTGAGTGAGATAGAGGCTGGTTATGCAAGACAATCACACAACTCATAGGGCAAGCAATTCATCTGATGACGCTTCTACACAGAGTTATATGCAAGATAGCCCTGTACAAGATAGCCCTGTACAAGATAGCCCTATACAAGATAGCCCGGTACAAGATAGCCCGGTACAAGATAGCCCTGTACCAGATAGCCCTGTGCAAGAGATGCAGATGGTTGAACCCGAAGAGGGCCAAGAGAACCCCAATGGACTCAGTGCATTTTATGTGGTTGGACAATTTTTGGAAGAGGATGGATGGACCCCACAACGATTGGCCGAACAGTATGTATATCGTGTCTTCTATTCAGCCACGCATGGTGATTTGGCCTGTTTTGCCCAACTGCGTGTTGACTTAGAACAATTTCTTTTTTATGTGCTTGCGCCTGTCCGTGTCCCCAACGTTAGCCGTTTGGCGATTGCCGAATATATTACACGTGCCAACTATGGGCTACGTATTGGGAACTTCGAGCTAGACTTTAGTGATGGGGAGGTCCGCTATAAAAGCAGTGTTGACTTTGAGGGAGAGACACTGACGCCAAATCTAATCCGCAGTGTTGTCTATCCCGCTGTGCAAACCATGGAGCGCTATCTGCCCGGTCTGCTCTCTGTCACCTATGGCGGACAAACACCAGAGGAAGCTATTCAACGCATTGAAGAGGATATGTAGACGAAATTCTTCGCCATTACGCTGCAACTTTACGCCACAAAGATCGTATTGATTCATAGATGAAAATCATCCAGATAGGACTGAGAAGAAATTAAATCATGCAATAACACAGGCTGCAAATTTGTGTTACAAACAAGTGTGAACAAACGCAGCGGAGGCGTTGAAGGAGAGGGCAATGAGTACAAATCAACAACCAGAAGAACAACAGTCAAATCAACAGCAGCAGTCAAATCAGCCAACAGACCCTATTGATGGGAATGATCAAACAGCAGAGAACACGAGTGAAACAGCAGCCAATACCACCAGCAGTAGTTTTATTGACGTAGAAGAAGTGGTTGAGACTGCACGTGAACAGGCAAGCGAAGCAATTGATGCTTTGCGCCAAGGTGAATTTGCACAGGATATACATGTTGATGCCGAGGCAAGCAGCGACGACCGCCTTGTGGCATTGCTCTGTTATGTTGTGCCGATGTTACTGCCGATCATTATTCTGTTGGGCGAAAGCAGTAAAAAGCGTCCATTCCAACGTTATCATGCCGTGCAATCATTGGGGTTATTAGCAACCATTGCCGTCTTGGGCATCGCTGTGCTGGTGGGTGTGACCATCCTCCAAATCATCCCATTCATTGGCTTTCTGATTGCCGCCATTGTGCTTTGCTTCACACCCATCGTGGGCTTTATGGTCGTTGTGACCTTCCTCTATTACGGCTATCAGGCGTACCAAGGAAAACGGTTTGCCATTCCAGGGTTGACCAGCTTTTTGTATGACCAAGAGTGGTTGGACTAAACCACAGAAGAAAATATCTACATGAACCGTACCCCTACTTGCATAGGAAAGTATAAAATCAGCTAGTCAGCTTGTCAGTCAGTGTGCTGAAATGCTGAAGTGCTGAAAGCTTTTTTATTTAGGCTCGAAAGGTTAGAGACCGAGTGGTGATACCATACTCGACCTCTAACCTTTATTCTTTTTTTTGCATCTGTGACAGGGAACGAGCCACTTGTTGCAGGACTGCTGCCTGTGTACCAATGGCCGCGACGTTATCATCATCAGCCGATGGGTATGCCTGTTGATAGCGACCATCAGGCAACATATCCCATGCCTGACGCTGATCCTCCAACGAGACCTGCATACTTTCTAAAATCTGCTGCTGGAGTCTTTTGTCTTCGACAGGAACCACCGCCTCGACGCGATAGCTCAGGTTGCGCTCCATCCAATCCGCACTGCCAATCAAACACTGTGGCTCTCCATTATTATCAAAGTAGAAAATACGTGGATGCTCCAAAAAGCGCCCAATCACGCTACGTACACGGATATTCTCGCTAATCCCCGATAGCCCAGGGCGAATACGACAGTTTCCACGAACAATCAGATCAATTCTCACCCCTGCTTGGCTTGCCTCATAGAGTTTCCTAACCAATTTGGGATCCTCTAACCCGTTCATTTTGGCGATAATATACCCTGCTTCACCCACTTGAGCATGGGCAATTTCCTGTTCAATCAGCTCGATAAAACGCTGGCGCATGTTTACAGGCGCGACCAAGAGCTTGCGATAGGTGGCACGAAGGCTATAGCCTGTCAAATGATTAAAGAGATCCATCAAGTCTTTGCCCAAATCTTCACGGCAACTTAGCAGCCCCATGTCTGTATATAGTCCGGCTGTTTTGGCATTATAGTTGCCCGTACCAATATGAAAATAGGTGCGCAATGTCCGGTCTTCCTCTCGGATGACCAGTGAGAGCTTGGAGTGGGTCTTTAGCCCCACCAGCCCATAGGCCACATGACAGCCTGCATCCTCCAGTGTGCGCGCCCACGCAATATTGCGCGCTTCATCAAAACGAGCCTTGACTTCGACAAGCACAATCACCTGCTTGCCGTTGGCGGCCGCATGGATCAGGGCATCAATGACAGGTGAATCATCGCTGGTGCGATAGAGCGTCTGTTTAAGGGCTAGCACTTGTGGATCACGGGCTGCTGATTCGATAAATTGTTGTGTTGTGGTGGCAAAACTATGATAGGGGTGATGCACAAGGATGTCACCTTGGCGAATGACAGAAAAAATTTCGCTGGGACGACTGCGGCTATCTAGCCCCGAAAGACGAGGGGGCGTCATTGGCGTCCAAGGTGCGTCTTTGATATGGGGCAGATTCATCCCCATCAGCGAAAAACAGTCGGAAAGCCCCAACGGGCCACGAATACGATAAATATCATCATCATCCAAGTTTAATTCTGTCTGCAAAAATTGGCACATCTCCTCTGACATCGACTCGGCGACTTCAAGACGCACAACCGGGGCAAATGCCCGCTCACGCAACTCTTCATTGATCATTGCCAACAGATCATCGGCTTCTTCCTCGTTGCGAGCGATATCGGCATTGCGTGTGACGCGGAATGTATACGCGGCCACAATCTCCATACCTGGGAATAGTGTATCAAGGTTATGCGTAATCACCTCTTCCAATGGCACAAAATGATTTAAATTATCTTGCCCCGAATTCTTTAGTGGAATCCAGCGTGGACGATTTTCCGGCACTTTAATACGCGCAAAATGTGTATCCCCTGTGTCTGGGTTTTGCAGCGTGACCCCAAGACTCAGGCTGAGTGTACTTAGATGGGGAAAGGGGCGTCCCGGATCAACGGCCAACGGTGTCAGAATCGGATAGACTTCTTGATGATAATAGTTACGCAGTTTTTCTTTTTGGGTAGCATCTAGATCGTCATAGCTTTTGATTTCAACGCCCTCATCGGCCAAGGCAGGCAGAATCTCATTGATCAGGCAATCACTCTGTGTTTCAACCATCGGGCGAACTGCTTGCGCAATCAATCCCAATTGCCGCTCAGGGGTCCACCCTGAAAGCGTCAAATTGGCAATACCCGCTGCCTTTTGCCGTTTAAGACCGCCTACACGTTTGCTAAAAAACTCATCTAGGTTACTTGAAGTAATCGCCAGAAATTTGAGCCGTTCGAGCAATGGTGTGCGCGTATCCAGTGCTTCGTTCAGTACACGCCAGTTAAAATCAAGCCAGTTCAACTCACGGTTATAGACAATCTCAGACGTTGCTAACTCTTTGATGGATAATGTTGCAAGGTCCACATCTGGTGTATAGATTTGATGCGTTGGCAAAATTATGGACGCGGTTGTCTCTTTTTGAGGGTTAACATGAATTTGAGATTGATGATTTTGTGTTTCTATTCTGGTATCTTCAGTTGTATCTATTTTAAAATTCAGATTGGTGTTCATTGATCTGTTTTCCCCAAATGGGTTCATATCGCACCAAGCGTAGTTGTGAACGATATGAACCGGATATCAATCATACCGCGTTACGCTTGTCCCGTCAACCATTTTTATGCATACAATCAGAGACGATTCATCGAACAGTCTGCACAAGGATGGCACAGACAAGATGTCTATGCAACGATCTTTTTTGCCCAACAAGCCTGTAACGGGTACACTATCATCGTTAAGAATAAGTAAAGAGTCATTCCGGTCTGACCGGAGTTAGGATCGTTTAACATGTCAGAAGCATTTGGGATACTGATAACCTTTTTACCTCTCTTTGTGATTATGATACTTGCCAATATTGCCGAAAAACAACGACGTGCAGGCGAACCATATCGTGGAACGTCAATGTTTGCCTACTTCTTGCTTGCCGGATTTTATATGATGGCGTTTGTCGCTGGTGGACTCATCCAACTAGGTGGGTTTGCGCTCACACAACAGCCTGAATTGCTCGACGAAATATTGGCTTTTACCGATGGTGTCAACCCACTGGAACAAATCAGTTCACTCAACCTCTTGGGCATGGGATTATGGATTCCTGCGTTGATTGGGAGTCTGCTGCTCATGCCCTTCATCCGTCGGCTGCTCGCCCAATTTATCCCCATCGACGCGAGCAGCCCTGTTCATGCTGTTGCCCTTTCATCAACCATGCTCATTCTCATCAACCTACTGTTCACCTTGGGGATTGGGTTAGCAAACTTCAACACGTTGCTAGAAGAAGCCGCTGCTGATGGCGCAAACCTTGCTGGCAGTTTCATCTCCTTATGGAGCCAGCAAATCGTCATGGCAATTTTGGCCGCTGTTGGTGTGGGTTTATTTACACGCTATGCGTTCTCACCACAGGGCTTTTCAACCACCATGAAGCGTTTAGGCATCGAGATTCCTTCCTTTGCACAGGTCGTTCAAGGATTTTTCTATGGCATCCTACTGGTCCCTGTTGCCGGGTTTGTTGGCTTTCTTGGCAGTCTAACAGGCTTTGGCCCTGACCCTGATGTGGAAGTGTTGGCCGAACAATTACTGGGTCCCTTATTGGAGTCACCTTTTGGGATTCTAACAATCGGGCTGGCGGCGGCGTTGGGTGAAGAGCCACTCTTCCGAGGCGCATTGCAGCCGCGCTTTGGTCTGCTTTTAACTGCACTTCTATTTGCGATTCTGCACAGCAATTATGGCATTAGCATTTCCACCGTTGTCGTGTTTGTACTGGGCTTGGCACTGGGGTGGATTCGTATCCAACATAATACAACAACCAGCATGATTACCCACGCGGTGTATAACATGTCCTTGGGGATTATTTCCTATTTGAGTTTGCCGTTTTTTGATGCGTGATACGGTGATTTGAGCTTTTGGCGTAAGAAAACCACCGAATCAATTCGGTGTCTATAATAGGAAGCATACTGAAGTATGCTAGAGCGTATTGAATACAACTAAATACAACCTGTTTCAACAGGTTTTCTGTGCGAGCATGGGATTTGCAATCTCATGAGGTTTGTTTTGCAACAACTCTAATGAATCGGAGGAATATGGTGAAACAAAAACGATATTTTTTCTTGCGAATAGGGGCAATCATCGCCGCTTTTGTTTTCCTGATGGTGACAGTTGTCCAATTTTCAGGCTTTTCACACTCGCTGGCAAGTGTCCCTATGCAGACAATCAACAACCAGAATTACATCCGCAATGGTGATTTTAGCCAAGGGACCACAGGTTGGTTTATCAACGCAACGGGTTCCGGCGTACAAAATGGCTATCTGGAATTTCAGAGCTTGCTTGAACAGACAGGAACGGTTGCCCAACAGATGCATCTGCCCGATACCATTACAGTCGCCAACTTCTCGTTTGACTATCGCGTTGTACAAGTTGGTACAGCCACACCGGGAGCTATCGTCCGCCTAACGGTCCAAGCTGTGAGTGACCAAGCAGGACTGGCATTTCTGGGCCAAGGCGATTTTCAGGGCAACCAAGATTGGCTGACATTTTCGGGTGAAGTAGACGCCGCTGGCCTCAACGCCATCCAGACCACCCACACCGCTGGGGAACGCATCTTTCTGAGTTTTTTTATGGAGCAGACTGTTGGTGCATCCTATCGCATCGACATAGATAACATATCGTTCACTGTAAACGGTGCGAACACCATCCCTGCTATTGACGGCACAATTGGCTTTGTGGGGCTGGACGCCAACGGCAACGCTGGCACAGTTCAACGCATCCAGCCAGACGGCAGCAATCAACGGCTCCTATGGACACATCCATCAACGATTTTTCCCAATATTTATGATGTTGCGTGGAATCCCAATGCCAGCGAATTGGCCTTTAGCAGCGACCACGAAAGTCTTTATTCTGCCTTCCAGTCTGACATCTATGTCATTCAGCCCGATGGCAGCAACCTCCGACGTATCACCAATCCACCCCATCACGAGGGCTGGCCGCATGGCGGCGCAACAGGTTCGGTGACAGGGCGTATTTACAATAGCTATGGCAGCAGTGTTGCCCCCTTCCTGCTCTATGTCGAGGGGGCGCAAGAGGCGCAGACTATTTCCATGCCGGGCTTTGAAGGCGAGGTCGATTTTGCGGTTGATAATGTGATTGACCTGGGGCCGGGCGTGTTGCAATATGTGGCCTTTACATGGTCTGGTGGCGTGACAAATTCGTGTACCAATGGTCGTGAATATGCCGTTGCCATCGTCGATGTCGTCGCAGGACAAACGGTGGACGCTGGCAATATCACCTTTAATGGTTACTGCAACAAATATGATGTTTCCAGCCTCTCGTGGAATGGCGATGGCAGCGAGGTTGGCTTCTCGGTTGGGGGCGTGGTTCATCGTGCCAATGCCACTGGTGAGTCAATTGGCCGTTCCCTGATTGATTTTGGCCTGCCCATTTTTGATCTCGCATGGTCGCCCGTCAATGACCAAATTTTGTACACATACAACTCAAATATCTACATGACAACGGCTGGTGCTGGCGAAGGCACACAGCTCAACCTTAGTATCAATGGTGGCACCCTTGCTAACCCTGCATGGCTTCCCGATGGTTCAGGCTTTGTGGGCGTCGTTGATCAGACCAGCATTGTCCACTATGATATCAACACACAGGAGACCACCTACATCGCCGCCTTTTATAACGAAACAGTCAATGAGGTTAGTCTATCACCAGATGGCCGCTACATTGTCTTTGAGCGGGTCAACGCCAACTTTACATCACGCAATCTGTGGATACTCGACCGCACACAGCCCACCAAGATGTGGCCGTTGACCACCAATGGTGTCAGCACCAATCCCGACTGGAGTCGTGCCAATCCACAAAATTCGCAGCCACCTGCGCAGCCGACAGCAGTGCCGAATACCAGCGTAAGCGAGCCTGATCTCAGCAACTTGACGAATCGTATTTATCTGCCAGCGATTTTACGATGAGCCAAAGGTTTTGCGAAGTTTTTTAATTGATTACCTTGTCAGCTAAGTAATGCGTCGATCATTTTGGTAATCATCTCAGTCTTCCCCGAATCTCATTAATCTCATCACGCACCTGCTTTGCCGCTGCCCCATGATCTGCGGCCAAACTCACCCCACGACTCACGTTGATGATCAATCCTAGTCCATCTTTGCGCAAACCGGCCTCGAGTGTACTCTGTAAATCTCCCCCTTGCGCACCGATGCCGGGTACAAGGAACCATGCCTCTGGCGCAGCAGCACGGATATCAACCATTGCCTCTGGATAGGTTGCACCCACGACAAGGCCGACGTTGGGTGACCACTGTGGTGCGGTACGTGCCACATGGATATAGAGCGGTTGATTTGGTTCACGGTCCAGTGTTTGCCAATCATTGATTTCAAGGAGTTGAAATTCAGTGGCACTGGGGTTAGAGGTGTGGCAGAGGATAAATAGTCCCTTGTCTTCATATTCCGCAAATGGTGTAACACTATCCCGACCCAAGTAAGGGCTGAGAGTCACACCATCCACACCCCACTGTTCAAAACAGGCACGGGCATAGGCGGTGGCTGTGCTACCAATATCGCCTCGTTTTGCATCCAGCAACACAGGAATGGCGTCAGGAATGAATGTCAAAATCTGTGTTAACAATTCATATCCAGGCAAGCCCAACGCTTCATAGAAAGCAATATTGGGCTTATAAGCACAGACCAGTTTGCTGGTTTCTTCAATGATGGATTGATTCCAATCAAGCAGTGCTTGCATAACATCTGGTGTGATAGGACTATCTTGGGCTTCTATGTCTTTTTCAAAGTAACGACTTGGTACTTGAGCGACATTGGGATCAAGCCCGACACAAAGTAAGCTATTGTTTTCCTGAATGCAGTTGTCTAATTTGGTGAAGAAATTCATGATGAGTTCCTGAATCTTGATATATACTGTCGGTCAGCCAAATATTTTTGGGCATAAAAAATTATTCAATTCTTCCTAAAACATCCAACATCTTTCTTTGACACTATTAGTTCCGCTTTTATCATGGGCTGGTATTTTTTTGGTTGCAATTTCATTTTTTTTTTTGATTAAAATACTCACCACTAAGTGTGGTTTTGTAATGTCTACGTGAGAATATAATGCAAATTGGAACTAAAGTATTGTTATTTCATGACTCTTTTCCTTTTTTCACTGTCCAATATATGCGAATTGTATAGTATATGATTTCAATTTACATAAGCAAAAATCTAGTAAAAGTAAAAAAAACAAACATAAAAACATATCACGACTGTTTGATGCGAATT
>JBCCFC010000221.1:0-13519 GCA_039029935.1 Chloroflexota bacterium | reverse complement strand
TTAAAAAGATAATAGCCAAATTCCTCAGCAACGTGTTCGGTCAGTTCTTGCCAATCAGCCTCATCCTGGCTGACTTGTAACAGCAAGTTGCGCAGAATATTCCTCGGTCTCCCCTGACCGATGAGCAAATTTTGGTGGGTAGAATCATAACGGGTTCCGTCTGCCCCGATACCAGAGAATGGTACATAAACTGCAAAAAAATTACTAAGTGTTTCCCTAAGCGGATGACCATTCTCGATATTCGGCTTAAAGTGAATCAGTTCAGGGGAATGATAGGTAAACTCAAAGGCGAGGGACCAGTCGTTGGAATCGATATCATAACCATTGCTATCGCCTTCGACACTAATGGTCAGAATACGCGGTGAGATATCTTCGCTAGAACGACCATCTGTTGCTCGATTTGTCCATAATAGATTCATTTCACTCAGTGGAATCGTCGTGAAATCTTGACGTGTTAAGGCAAACGCTTGATTCGGATTGTTTTGATACTCAAGCAGCCATTTACGCAACGCCAGATGCCAGACAGCGATGGCCTGTAGTAGCGTTGTTTTGCCCGAATTGTTGGCGCCAGCAAGAATAGTGCTATCGCCAATCTCAAATGTTTGGTTTTCAAATCGCTTGAAATAACGTAATGTGATTCGTTTAATCATAGTGCGCCTATTATAATCACTGTAAGCGATTCTAGGAATTTGCCGCACTCCCAAACGCTATTCTCCACTACCATGCTCATGCCCACCATCCATCTCTCCATCCCCCATAAACATCAGCTTCTCCACAATCCGATCCCGCCCCGGCTTTTCAATGTCCAAGCTCAACGCCCACTCACCCAACATTTCTAGTTGAATAGTCGCACCATAATGCCCTGGTTTATCCAGTCGCTGCGCCTCAACGGGGCGGACATTATGTGCCCCCGCCATGCTGGGCATATCAGCCCCAACACTGAACTCGGCGTCATTGACTGGCTCGCCGCTATCGCGGTCGGTCATCAGAACCGTACAGTCATAGAGCAGCGGCTCATCCAGCGGTTGACAGTCAACAGTGGCGTTCAGGCGTTGGGTTGTGCTAGTCTCTGATCCGCTGGTTGTCGTATCAGCACAGGAGAGGGTCAGCAGTGCCAGTAGCAAGATGATGGCTATCAGTGGGGTGGTGCGGTGTGGAATGAGGTGCTGGGTGAGGGTGTAATATGAGCTTCGAGACTGAGCCGGACCTTCGGGAGGTGAGCATAGAGCTTCGATAGTACACGGAGTATTTGTACTCACCTCCCGAAGGTCCTCATCGCAAACGACGCCCTCACGCTGTATAGTTTGTGTCGTGATGATTTGTGCGGTTGTATGATTCATGGTCAATGTATCTCCTTATCGCTGGTCAACGCCAAGATAGGCCCTGACCAAATGCTCATTTTGAACTAATTCGTCGGCAGTGCCTTGTAGGGTGATGCGTCCTTGTTCGAGGACATAGCCTCGGTGGGCGATTTGTAGCGCTTGGCGTACATTTTGCTCGACCAACAGGACGGCCAAGCCTTGTGTTCCCAGTGTTTGGATCAGGTCAAATATCTGGCGGGCGGCAAGCGGAGCCAGCCCCAAAGAGGGTTCATCTAGCAGGAGGAGGGTGGGGTTGCTCATCAAGCCTCGTGCGATAGCCAACAGTTGGGCTTGTCCACCGCTTAGGGTTGAAGCGGGTTCATGGAGTCGTTCTTGTAGAATCGGGAAGAGGGGCAGGATGGTTGAAAGTTGGTCAGCATTGAGTCCCAGTTGATTGGATAGTAGCTGGTTGTGTCCCGCAGACAAACCGCCCAGCAGCAGATTTTCGCGCACGGTCAGCCCTGCAAAGATCATGCGCCCCTCGGGGACATAGGCCAGCCCGCGTCGCAAAATCCTGTGTGCAGGCCACCCGTGAATGGCTTGCCCCTGCAACGTCACCTGCCCCGACGCAGGTTTGACAATCCCACAGATACCATTCATCACCGAACTTTTACCTGCACCGTTGGCCCCAACAAGACAGACAACTTCGCCCGGGGCAATGTCCAGCGAGACATCTTGCACCGCTTGGATAACACCATAGGAGACACACAGATTACGGACTTGGAGCATCTGCCGCCTCCTGTGTGTCTTCGTGTCCCAAATAGGCATCCAACACAACGGGCATGGTTAGCACATCAGCAGGCGAACCCTCCGCAATTTTTTGCCCCAAATTGAGGACGCACACATGGTCGCACAAGGCTGTAATCAGGGCCATTTTGTGTTCAATGATGATGCATGTGCGCTTGCCCAGTGCAAGTTGTTGAATCAACGCCGCCATCTCGGTCATCTCGACAGGGGTCATACCGCCACTGGGTTCATCCAAGAGAAGCAGGTCGGGGTCGGCAGCCAAGGCGCGGGCGAGTTCGAGGCGTCGTCGGTCGGGGAGAGGCAGGGCATCGACAAGGTTGTCGGCTTGATGTGCGAGACCAACTGCGTCAAGTAAACTTTCGGCAGATGGAGGTGTGGCTTGATCTCTTTGTGGAAATAGCTGTGCGGCTTTGACATTTTCGAGGACGCTCGATCGCGGAAAAAAACGTAGATTTTGGAAGGTACGTGCAATTCCTTGTCGGGCAATCCAGTGGGGTGGGTGGTTATGAATCGCTTGTCCCCGCCACAAAATTTGCCCCGACGCCAGCGGATAGACGCCTGTGATGGCATTGAGCAGTGTGGTTTTGCCCGACCCGTTGGGGCCAATCAACCCCAGCGTTGTGTTGGGTTCAATGGTGAGCGATACGTTATCCAGTGCACGAACAGCCCCAAAGTGGACTGAGACAGCGTTGATTTTGAGCATGGCATTTTGACCTGACTTACATGCCCCAAACAATGATTTGCGTGTCATTGTATGATTCTTTGCGTGTAAAAATCTTCTCTGCCCAAGGCGTGGTTTCGCTGCGGTCAAAGATGACGAGATGGCCGTCTTGAGTGTCAGCCTTATCCATATAGGTCCACGTTTGCTCTAACCCTGCATTGATGGTCTTCTCCAAATCTCCGTACCGAATCTTGAGTTCCATAACGACCTTTTGGGCTTTCTCTTCCTGTGTCTGCGTATCTTCATACCACCATACCATCAGTAAATCAGTGCGCGTCCGTCCCAGACCATATTCTCGGTGAATTCGCCCACCACCATTGACTATACGCTGCAAAAAGGCTTGCAACAACAGTTGTGGACCCGCCTCATGGTATTGAAAGCGTTGCAGCCAATGTTCGGAATTTTCGCGGAAGAATTGCTGAAAGGCATCCATCAATTTGTCCATGTCGATGCGGCCATCAGGGGCGATATACCAACTTGTCTCATGCGAAATGGTGACTTGGGTTGTGTAGGTCAACTCTCTGGGGATCACTTCTTGATAGATTTGGTTGGCAATCTGTATTTGACCATCCGTGGTGATCAGTCCCAAATCCTCTACATATTGCACATCATCCAGCTTCAATCCTTGGGGCTGTGTCTGCCCAACCAAAATGGGTTCAATCACACTACGCACACGCTCTTCTTGCAGCTTATCAGTTAGCTGGTCGAGGTGCGTCAGGCGTTGGGTGATAATGCTTTCTTTGGCCTGTTGAATCTGTTCCGCTGTAACGGGTTCTCGATTTTGGCGGGCCTTGGATGTGCTAAAACAAATCTCATAGCCCAAGGCATTAACCAGCCAAGGTTGTCCTTGGGTCAAATCCCAGATGAGTTGCAGTGCATCAGGGGTAAATACTTGACCTGTTTCGTTGGTATGTTGTTGATAGAGTGCATCCACATCGGGTTGGGTAAAATTGGTCATGCGCAACGAGGCTACTTTGATATTGAAAGCACTGCCGCCTGTGATGATGGCTTTTTGTGTACTGGAATGGATGCGATAATCGCGGATATCACGAACGCCACAGAGGATGATGCTTTGTGGGAAGAAATCAGGACGTTTATCATAGCCAGCGCGCAGTTGGCGCAGCACAGAAATCAGCGTATCCCCAATCAGAGAATCAATCTCGTCAATCAGCAAGATAAGTGTTTTTTCACTCTCCTTGGCCCAAAGCGTAATGATTTCCTTCAATGCGCCAGCCCCATACTTGTTCAGGGTCTGCGTCATCATATTCTCGAGATAGACATCACCCAAATGATCACGCGCACGAGAAGCCATCTCCCCAATAATCACCTGCATGGCTTCATAGACATTCTCGCGCATCGCCTGCGCGTCCTCAACATTTAAGTAAAGACAGCGATAGGTTCCTTGTTGGTTGAGATGGTCCATCAGAGCAAACAAATAGCTGGTTTTACCAACTTGACGGGGTGCATGGAGAATAAAGTATTTCTTTTGTTGAATCAGAAATTCAATTTCATCTAGATCAAATCGCTCTAGTGGTGATAAACAATAATGGTCTTGTGGTCGTACTGGACCAGCCGTGTTGAATGTACGCATGATTACTTTCCTCATTTGAACGGAAGAATATGGATATGACTAAACTCATGCCTATCATTATACCACAAAAAAGCCAGTCTCTTGACCAGCTTCCGTGTTTTTCTACAGACGGTATTATTTGATGGATAAGGCATTCGTCCCGAAAAATGAGGCAAGACTAAAACACAAATTCCCGTCTACCGTCATGTACAGACGAGACAATCTCATCTCTACCAAGATTTAAATCAAGTCCTTCAATATCTAAGTAAACCCAAAAAGGAAATTAGAAATAGTTTAGTCAGCACGCCCTCGTGCGATCCGACCCGCACAGTTACAGTGAGTCGGTGTGTACCACTGGTAATACAGCCTGTAACCCAAAAAGATGAGTTAACAGGGTCCTCTGGTCAGGTCGCTTATGCGGTATTTCCCAGAGTAATTCGTCCGTTTTTGCCAACTCACTGTAAGCACGGGGCGTGCTGACTTTATTTCTAAAAACATATTTGGGTTTACTTAGCGGGGATTTCAGCACAGGTTCCAATCTGACTGTAAATATCGGCCCCTCTCTCCGTCGAATACGTACTTCACCTTCTGCAACGGCTAAATCAAGCAGCGAGGCTAGATTTTGTCGCGCCTCAGAATATGTATAGATTGCGGTCATGTTTATACCTCAATCATTGAAACACCCACTTTGGTCGCTGCAACACGCAACCCATTATCCAATGTGAGTAATGGGCATTTGTATTTTAACGCACAACGAAACCGACCACAAACCCACCAACCATCACTCCCCCATCCGCGCCGACAACTCAGCCCATCCATCCAATCCCGGCGACAGCCCCATTTCCTCAAACGGCAACTGCCCCGCCAACTCTTCCAGCGCATCCAATCCCTGCGCATAATTAATTTGTGAGGCAATCCGATATGCTTCTACCCATACATCCAATGCCTTATCCTCTCCGCCATCCCGCCAATAAAGAAACCCTATGTTAAATAATGTTGTACACAAACCCATTACATTACATGACAAATCATCAACACATGGCTCCATCAAAATATCAGCCACCAATACGAGGGTTTCCCCTTCCTTTGCTGGTATGGGGGTTCCTCTGGGTGTCGGGGTCAACATGAATGTCACATTAAATGCATCAACAAGCATTCCGGTATTTCTGGCATTGTAAGCACTGATGCCAAGACCAGCCACGAGGCCAATGACAATGACAACACGCAACCACAACGGCATCGGCAAAATATACTGCTTGATGACGCGCTGAATGATATTGTTGCCGATGGCAATCGCCTCACTGTCCCGCACATCGCCAACCGTAATAGCCGCATCATCCACAGGTGTAGATTCAGTCGATTGATTGCTTGTTGATTGATTCTCTTGCTCAGAAGTCATTGGTTTGTCCTTTCAACATAGAAAATAGTGGCGCGGAGCAGGGGATCACGGATTTGTTTCGAGACTAATCCGCGATCCCCTGATCCGCGCCACTATTTTATGCCTTCTTATGCCATAAAAAACGCCGCAGCCAATACACACGACTTTCATCCAAGATGCCACGCGGCATAAAGATCAACAATACCGCCACCAGCCCCCCAAAGACAATCATGCGGTAGCCTGCCAATCCTTGAATTGATTGGAGCAGACCAATGTCAATCGCCACGCCGATCAAGGGGCCAAAGGCTGTGCCGAGTCCACCGATCAGCCCATAAGCCAAGGCGTGAACACCCAACATGACGTTAAAGACATTGGGTTCGACGAAGGTGGTGAAGTGGGCATATAAGCCACCGCCAATGCCTGCCACCAAGCCTGCCAGCCCGGTCGCCAGCAGCTTATAGCGCGTGACATCGACCCCTTGCATCTCGGTGAGCAACTCGTCTTGCCCGATCATGCGGAAAATGGCCCCCAGTTTGGAGCGTTCGAGCCAGAGAAAGAAAATCAGGACAGCCGAGAGTAGAACGTAGATCATGAGCATGAATCCAAGCGGTGAGATATTGTGTTCAAAGATGTAGCGGATGGAACGGAATCCCTCTGCGCCATTGGGACCGACCATCTCGCCGTCGATTTCGACCTGATAGCGAATGAGTTGAAAAATGAGGCGTACCATCTCGGCAAAGGCGAGGGTGGCAATTGAAAAGTAGAGTCCTCGCAAGCGGAGTACAGGCAGACCGACCAAGACGGCGGTAGTGGCGGCGATGAGTGTGCCAAAGAGCAGAGCCAGCCAAATATTCCAGCCCCACATGGCGGTTGCGATCCCAGCCATATATGCACTGATGGCGAAGAATGCCTGTTGCCCAAATGAAATCTCGCCCACCAACAGCAGCAGGTAGGCGGAGAGGGCGATGAAGGAGATCATACCGATATTTGATAGGATTGTGATTTGGTAGCTATCCATGTGTGTTGTTTATTATTTAGCGTATTCGGTGCGTCAGTATTCGGTAGTCGGTACACTGAACAGTGAACACTCTAGACCCTTCGCAATGATGCCTGCTGTTGTATCACAGCCTGTGTGCCTAGCAATCCACCCGGACGCACGATTAAGATCAGGAAGAGCAGAAAGAAGGCACTTAAGTCGCGGAAGCCACCACCGAGATACCATGCGCTCTGCATTTCGATGATGCCCAACAATAGCCCCCCAATGACGGCTCCGGTCAACGACCCCATCCCCCCCAGCATCATGGCAATCAAGCCTTTGAAGGTGGCCCATAACCCAAAGAAGGGTGTGATTTGCTGGTCTGTTGCCAGAATCAGATAGCCCGCCACGCCGCCGATGGCGGATACGAGCAGAAAGGCCCAGAAGGTGATCATGTCTACGTTGATGCCCAGATAACGGGCGGCATGTGGGTCTTCGGCCACCGCGCGTAGACGCAGGCCAAAGGCTGTTTGGTAGAGGAGGAGACGCAGTAGGAACATCAGTCCTAGCGCAATCGCCAGTGTCCAGAGGTGTTCCATGCGTAGGTAGAGGGAGGCAGTGTTTAGCTGGACAGTCAAGGCCGGTGATGTAGTCAGACTAGGGAAAGGATAGGTTCGGTTGGGGAGTAGCACCAGTGCGATTTCTTCAAGCTGCATCCAGATGGCAAAGCTGGACACCATTGAGGCCAGTGCCGCCCCGCGCCAAATCGCCCAGAAGCAGAGTCGTTCGACATAGACACCGACGAGGGCGGTGGCGATGATGGTGATCACAGCAACAAGCACGGCATTGGCGTTCAGTTCAACAAAGAACCATGTGCCGACAAATGCACCCAGCATGATGGATGAGCCATAGGCCAAGTTGAGCCGTCGCATGACCCCAAAAATGAGGGTGAAACCGATGGCAAGCAGGGCATAGGTTGAACCAACGGCGATGCCGTCAAGACAATTTTGAATGAAATCGACCATTATTTTGATAACTATCTTGGTAATCAGTAGGTCAGTGGACCAGTAGGTCAGTAGGTCGGTAATCGGTAGACCAGTACCGACGTACCGAATACTGACGCACCGAATACCGACTACTCCCCCACCGACCCCAAATACGCCCGCTGAATCAACGTATTCTCCTCCATCTCATCCGGCGTACCGCCAAAGGTCACTTGACCCTGCTCCAGCAGATAGAATTTGTGCGCCACCTGCAAGGCCATATTCGCATTTTGCTCGACCAAAAAGATGGTGGTTCCTTCGGCGTTGAGTTCGGTAATCAGGTCAAAAATTTCCTGCACAATCAATGGGGCCAACCCCAACGATGGTTCGTCCATGAGCAGGATTTTGGGGCGTGACATCAGTGCGCGTGCAATCGCCAGCATCTGTTGCTCACCACCCGACATCGTACCCGCCAGTTGGGTCTCCCGTGTACCCAACTGGGGAAAGCGCGCAAACATACGGGCGATATCCTCTTCGACGCCTACCTTATCGCTGTTGAGTCGAGTATATGCGCCTGCACGCAAATTGTCACGTACACTCATCTCTGGAAAGACCAGTCGATTTTCAGGAACCAAGGCGATACCTGCCTCAACCATTTTGATGGGCGCACTGCCAGCCAACTCAACCCCATCCAGTTGAATCGACCCTTGGCTTGGTTTGAGGATACCCGCAATCGTAAACATCAGCGTGGTTTTTCCCGCACCATTTGGCCCCAACAGACAGGTCACTTGCCCCTCGTCCACGGTCAGGCTGGCGCCTTTGAGTGCCTCAATTTTTCCATACTTGGTTACAATGTTGTCAACCTGTAACATATTTACTCTTCTTCTGCCACCAATTATCAGATGCGTTCATAGCGACCATCGCACAGGGTTTGTCCCTGTTTCAATGACTGATATATGATTGGTGTTGTTTGGTTTATTGGTGTTTGTCAACTGTAGGTGTTTGCTCGTTTGTCAGTTAAATACAATTGACCAAGATTCTTTATTCACCGAGAATTTTGTAATACGCGCAACCTCAAGTTGTTTTGCCAACTCAATTGCCTCCTGTGTCCATTTTTGCCCTGCGACAACAGGTACGGACTCCACCCCAATACGCTGCAAAATTTCGGCACGATCTGCTGCCCGTTGCACATCATGCGCCTCTGCCAGCCAAGAAAATTCACCCACAAGTGTCACTGTTTGACGTGTTTTCTTGATAATGCCCTGCCAGAGCAAATCAGCGGCAAGCAGATTCACAAGCTCATCTTCTGTAATTGTACCAGATTCTTCTAAATCGTGCAGGGGTTCAATCATTTTATGGACCACATTATGCCCTTGACGGACAAAAGACCCAATGATGGCGTTCATTTTGTGTACTAGTCTAGGTCCATACAATAGCTCACTAATTTCCGAGGGAGGGTTTCGTGAATAAGTTTGTTTATCGTGATTTTGATTCATAAGCATTACCTATGAAGATACTACCGTAAAATTCCCTACCTCAAGAATGCTCCATACAACCTGTGATTCACCGTAATGATCTGCCCCATCGTCTTGCTGCCTTGATCGCTGAACAGCACGTACGCAGCCTCCGCCTGACTCATCACCCTGATTGGTGTCTTGGTCAAGGTGCGTAGGACGTAGAAAGGCACTAGCGGCTTGCACCCAAATACGCTTCTTGAACCGCCAAATTTTGCTGGATATCCGTCGGTGTGCCTTCGGCAATTTTGCTGCCAAAGTTCAACACTGCGATGCGGTCTGTCACACCCATCACCAACTCCATGACATGCTCAACCAAGAATATGGTCATGCCCTCATCGCGCAAATGCAAAATACGGTTGCGTAAGTCCTGTACCTCTGTCGAGTTCATCCCCGCTGCCGGCTCATCCAGCAGCAGCAAAGCGGGCTTGGCGGCGACAGCACGTGCCAACTCCAGCCGACGCTGCTCGCCAAAAGCCAGATTGGATGCCAGTTCGTTGCGTTTGTCCTCAAGCCCCGCAAAGGCCAATAGCTCATCAATGGAGGCGCGGTTACGTGCGGTGTTCCCAAACCAGCGGCTCAAAAAGCCCGTGCTATTGGTGTCTTCGGGTGAATTTTGGGCGACCAGTAAATTTTGCCACACGGTTAGCTGATCAAAGAGGCGAATATTCTGAAAGGTACGCGCCACACCCGTCTGTAACCGTGCATGCGTAGGCATCTTGGTCAGGTCTTGCCCTTGAAACAAGATTTCCCCGCTGGTTGGCTGATAGACGCCACAGACCATGTTGACGGTAGTACTCTTACCCGACCCATTGGGACCAATCAGCCCCACAATCTCCCCCTGTGCAACGGTCAAATCTAGCTGGTTGACGGCCTTGATCCCGCCAAACGATTTGCTCAACGTTCTTAGCTCAAGCACGAACCACCCCCTTATCCTGCCTCTTATCCCGACTGGAGAAGCGGAATAGCCCTCGTAATAGGTGCATACTGCGGGTGTCGAGGAGGCCATCGGGCTTGAGGTTCATAGTGACGATGAGCAGTAGCCCAAAGAGGAATAGACGCCATTCCCCCGTAAAGCGCAAGCCTTCAATGATACCACCTTGAATAAAGATCACGGCCAACAATGTGCCAAAGACGCTGGATAACCCGCCCAAGATCGGATAGGCAACAGCAAAGGTCGCCAGAACAACATCAAAGGTTGTGTGTTGGATGTGGGTGACATAGTGCGCAAATAGCCCACCCGCCAAGCCAGCAATAAATCCACCAGCGGTCATGGCTGATACCTTGACAGCGGTCAGGTTGATGCCTACGCTCTGTGCCGCCAGTTCATCTTCACCCACCGCGCGTAACACCGCACCCGCTCGTGCCCTATCCAGCCACCACAGTGCAATCATGATGATGATCACAAACGCCCAAATAAACATCGTGACCTCGGCCAAGCTCCAACCGTTGGCATTAAAATAGCGAATTTCACGGAATCCTTGGGGGCCATCTGGTCCATAGAGAAAGCCCTCAATCTCGCGCTGGAAACGTAGGTTAAAGAAGAAGAGGCTGACAAATTGCGTGAAAGCCAAGGTTGCGACCACTAACATCAAGCCTTTGACACGTAAGGTGGGGAATCCAACAAGGAAGGCAAAGATGGCGGCAACGACTGCGCCAATCAGCAACGCGGGCAGGATGTGAAAGCTATAGAGAACGGTGAGCAGTCCCGATACATAGGCGCCAATGGCATAGAAGCCGACTTGCGCCAAGCTGACCTGGCCTGTCAGCAACAACACGTAAGCGGATAACCCCAACAGGGTGTGAATACCGATAAATTGCAATACACCGAGATAAAAATCCATTAGTCACGCTCCGCCGATGTTGCAAAAATTCCACCAGGACGGAGTGCCAGAAATGCAAATAATAGCAGCATCACATACATGTCTCGCTCAGAGACCCCTCGGTAAAATAAGAATACATTTTCCAATCCGCCAACCAGCAGCCCGGCCACAAATGCACCGGGGATGCTGCCCAACCCGCCAATCACAGTGACAATCAAGCCTTTGACCGTAATCGGCATGGTCAACAGTGGTGATAGGATACCGACCGATGCGCCGATGGCTGCGCCCGCGATTCCACCGAGTACACCCGCCAGGACAAACGTCTGCCCGTTAACTTGATGAACCGACATCCCGCAGAGTTGCGCAGCGATGGGCTGTTGCGACACCGCGCGCGTTGCCAATCCCAATCGTGTGCGGAAGAGGACAATCAATAGACCGATCATGCTTAGGATGGAGAGGACGCCGACAAAGATGAGGTCGCCGCGAAAGAAGAAGCCACCCACTTCGCCATGCAACGAGGCAAAGAGTGATGGATAGGATTGGGGCGATCCGTTGGTTTGATGGACAATCACTTCGTCGATAAAGATCAGCGCACCCACGGTTGCCATCAACGGGGCCAGATGGTTATCAACCGGGATAAAGCGAAAGCAGGTGAGGTAGAGTAGATAGCCAATCACACCGGAGGAGATGGCCGCTGTGAGAAAGACAAGCGGTCCTGGAATATTGAGTAGTTCCAGAAAGAATAGTCCAACATAAGCCCCAGCAATGGAGGCAGCGGCATAAGCAATGTTGAGTTTGTTCATAGCCCCAAAGATGAGCGCAAAGCCAACACCGATGACGGCATAGGTGGTGCCAAAAAGAACACCGTCGATTAGCACTTGAATCAGATCAATCATGTGGCAGGTTCCGAGTGTGGTGAGTTGATTGGTAAGCCAGTAGGTCGGTAGGTCAGTACCGAATACCGACCCACCGAATACCAACCTACTGCATGGGATCGTGAACGACTTCCCAGCTACCTTCCTGTGCCTGCACAAAGAGGTAAGGTTTGATGGCTTCACCTTCGTCGGTGCGCTCAATCTCACCCAAGAGTCCATCGGTCATTTCGATAGCCGCCAATCCGTCGCGAATCAGACGACGGTCGGCCTCAACTGTGTCTGCCTGTGCCATGACGCCATTCGCTGCAATGATGTCCGTGACGAGATGCAGGATTTCCCACGCAGCCGCACTGTGCAGATCGGCACTGCCACCCATCTCGGCTGCACCATCCGCCACCATCTGCGCATCTTCAGTCACAGGCGCAAAGCTGGTGGGAATGAGCATGCCCTCGGCCTCTGCGCTACAGCCAGACATGGTTTCATTACTGGATGAACTGGTCAACCCAATCAGTATCTTGGGGGTCACACCCTGACGCGCCATCTCTTTCAACAGCCCACACGTGCTAAATGGGTGAGAAGAAACCGCCACAATATCGGCCTCAGCCTGCTTCATCGCCCGCACTTGCGTGGTAAAGCTGGTGTCTGCCATCAGATATTCGGCATTGCCCACAACCTCTAGCCCCGCTTCTTCGGCCTTGACAGAGATAATGTTGTTCCATGTGGCGTTGGAGTGACCTTGGTCGGTTTCGACTGTCCCAAACACGGTTGTGGCGTCTGGATTGGTCTCGACAATCCACGCATACAGGTCTGTATACATGGCCGTTTCGTTGGGTACATTGCGGAATGTCCAATCTGAAATCTTTGCAAGACCCGCTTTGATGGCCGTATCCGTGAAGATTGGGAACTGCAATCCAGAGTCACTCTCGTCATCAACCTGCTTTTGGAAGATGCCATAGAGTGCTTCCGCTGCGCCGGAACATGTTGGCCCAAGCCCCATGAGGTAGTCATCTTCGGCCAGACGACGTACCAGTGAGATGGCTTCCTCTGCATTACAGGCAGAGTCAAAGTAATCGACCTGTAGCATCGCCATTGTTCCATCCGCCAGTTCGATGCCAGTCTCGTTGATGTGATCTACTGCCGCGTTGACAACTGCTTCTGAGTTGACACCAAAGGAGCGTAGTGGCCCAGATTTTGCGCCAAAGGCCGCAATCTTGACGACACGTGCCGATGACTCTTCCGCACTAGCCTCACCGCTGTCCGCTGCAGGTGCAGCCGCTGGCGCCGCACACCCAGCAATGAGTAATACAAAAGCTGAAATCAGCAGAGCGCTGATCCAAATATTTCGTAACTTCATGGTCTTTTCCTTTTGTTGATAGTATGGTTTCATCTGTCCATCTGAGTGGTGATGAATGGAAGGAGTATAACACAATTGGGCAGCAGTTGGCTAATTACTTATCGGTGGTGATAGCCTCAATCCGCTAATTCTTTGGCAAATACCCCGTTTTGCCGTTGATTCTTCGGTTGTCTATTTGATTCTTGGTGGGGCTACCCCAATTTTCCAGTTGCCCGTT
>JBCCFC010000220.1:0-13599 GCA_039029935.1 Chloroflexota bacterium | reverse complement strand
TTTCTACGTCCGCGTCGTTTTGGCAAGAGCCTGTGGCTATCGACATTGATGAATTACTATGATATCGCCAAGACAGACGACTTTGAACGACTCTTTGGACATTTAGCAATTGGGCAAAACCCAACACCGTCGCATAATAGCTACATGGTGATGAAGTGGGATTTTTCGGGTGTGGAATCACATGGCTCGATACAGGAGATTCGCCAATCTCTCTATGATCATATCAATGAAGAGATTGCCAACTTTGCCGAGGATTATGCGGAACTACTCAGGTCAACTGTTCGTATTCACCCCGACAATGCGCTTTCCTCATTTAGTTCAGTCGTTTCGGCGGTACGACGTAGCCGTCACAAGCTCTATCTCTTTATTGACGAATATGACAACTTTGCCAATGAAGTTATGATGGTCCCCAAGGAGCTAGATAAAGTGGAAACGAGTGTTCATCGAGACCGCTACTTACAGTTGGTGTCCGGTGAAGGGTTGCTCAAAACGCTCTTCAAGAAGATCAAAACCGCAGGGTCTGGTGCGGGAATGGATCGACTGTTTATCACAGGCGTATCGCCCATCCTCATGAATGACATGACCAGCGGTCCCAATGTCAATGAGGATATCACGTGGTTACCTTATTTCAATGACCTCTGTGGTTTTACCGAGCCGGAGGTACACAGCATTGTAGACCGTATGGTCGAAGCAGATCAACTTCCTGCTGATAAAGTGGCAGAAGTGATGGGACTCCTGCGTAACTTCTATAATGGTTCTCGTTTTGTGACGTTCTATTATGGCAACCCAGAAGAAAAAGATACCATCCAAAATGCGCCAAAAATCTATAATCCCATCTCGACGTTTTACTTCTTACGCCATATCCAACGTTTTGGTCAGTATCCAGAGGATATGATGGACTCTAATCTGGCCCCCGACTATAACAAGCTGATCTACATCTCAGGGTATACCAAAGGGCAGACCTTGATGGAGGATGCATTGGATGATGAAAAAATGGTGGCTATCACCACGTTGAATGACCGATGGGGTGTCTTGCAGATTTTGGATGCAGAGCAGCAAAAAGAGCGGCTGGCTGGTCTGCTCTGCTATCTGGGTGGATTGACGATTGTGGGGCGGCAGTCAGATGCCAAGCTGCGGCTTGAAATTCCTAATTTGATCATGCGCAAACTTTATGCTGAACGTATCTTGAAACTTACGTTCACGACAGCCGATAAGCTCGATAATGCAAGTATCGCCGCTAATCAACTCTTCACACGGGGAAATATTGAGCCGCTCTGTACCTTTGTCGCCAAGCATCTGCTGGAAATCTATGACAATCGTGATATCAAACATATCAACGAGTTGACCTTCAAAACGCTGTTTATCGCTTTGCTTGCCCAAAACAATCTCTATATTATGGATTCCGAGCCAGCCATCCGGCGTAGATATGGCGATTTGATCATGATGATCCGACCCGAAATGCGTCATTACGCGGTCTTTGATCTGTTGATTGAGTTTAAATATGTCCGCTATACCGACCTCAAAGTAGGCCAACACATCCCTGATGGTGACGAGGTACGGAAGATGAGCAAGGACGACTTGCTGGCGAAAAGTGCTGTCAAACGAGCCTTCAACGATGCCAAAAAGCAGCTACAGGATTATCGCAAAACACTGACAGACGTATATGGCAATGCTTTAAAGTTAAGAACGTACACGGTCGTCGCTGTTGGTGTTGATCTGCTATTGCATGAAGAGGTCGATTAGTGCTGGGCATAATATCCATTAATCTGTTTGACCCGCTCAGTCTCCATCCATCACACATCTATAATCACTTCATTCGGAATTCTTCTTACACAAAAAATGCGTCTATCATGTTAGTGTACATTTAACACTAACTCAAATTTCAACAACCTAAGTTGGGTACGTATATCGTTTTTTTTAAACGATACTTTAATACCTACTATTCGTGAAAAATTTCACAAATGAGTTTTGTGATCAATATCTAAATTTTGGATAAACAAATGAATGAAAAAGAGTCTATTAGTCGAATAATTCGGCAGGCACTTCTGGAAGATATCGGTGATGGTGACATTACAACGCAGGCAACCGTGGCCTCAGATACCATTTATGTAGGTGAGTTCCTTGCAAAGGCATCGGGTGTGGTTGCGGGTTTGGATGTGGCCGAGATGACCTTTGGGTGTATGGCGGATTTGCTATCGGGTTCCTCTGTTGGCGACAAATCATTTCAGTTTACAGCGCATGTGTCTGATGGCGCGTGGGTTGAGAAAGGGAGCATTATTGCCACCATCACGGGGCTGGGTCAGATATTGCTCACAGCCGAGCGCGTGGCACTCAATTTCATGCAGCGGATGTCAGGCATTGCAACTCTGACCCATCGCTATGTTGAGGCGATTGAAGGGACACAAGCCGCCATCTTGGATACACGTAAAACTGTGCCAGGATTGCGAATGCTCGATAAACAAGCTGTGGCTATGGGTGGTGGCAAGAACCATCGCATTGGTCTCTATGACATGGTGATGATCAAAGAAAACCATGTCGCAGCAGCGGGTGGTGTTACACAAGCGGTGGCCCAGGTACGGACGCACGATAAACGCAACCGCCCCATAGAGGTGGAAGTGCAAAACCTAACCGAGCTAGCTGAGGTGTTGCCGCTCAATGTTGATCAAGTGATGCTAGATAATATGAGCTTGGCAGACATGCGTACCGCTGTTGAACAAGTCAATGGGCAGGTTCCATTAGAAGCATCTGGCAACGTGTCGTTGGAAACCGTGCAGGCCATTGCCGAAACAGGCGTAGACTATATTTCAGTGGGCAAATTAACCCATTCTGTGGCGGCATTTGATATTAGCTTCTTATTACGCCCGGAGGGTGACAAGGTGTAGGGGTGTGATGGTGTAGGGGTGTAATGGTGTGATAGTGTGATGGTGTGATAGTGTGATGGTGTGATGGTGACAGATTAATCAGATTACTAATCACTGTTCACTGTTCACTGTTCACTGTTCACTGTTCACTGTTCACTGTTCACTGTTTACTGTTCACTGTTCACTGTTCACGACCAACTAAAATACAAAGGAAAAATCATGGATGTTTTAACTGTCAAAGATACGTATAACATGTTACGAGAGAAACTTCAGGATGTTGTGCCTGATGTAGAGTTGCAAATCAAAGCGGAGATTGCGCATGAAATCAACCGCATCAAAGTAGAGCGTAATGCTGTGATTCTTGGGCATAACTATATGGAGCCCGCACTCTTTCACTCCATCCCGGACTTTGTAGGAGATTCATTGGCACTCAGTCGTCGTGCTGCCGAAACCGACAAAGATATCATTGTCTTTTGTGGTGTAGAGTTTATGGCCGAAACCGCCAAAATCTTGAATCCAGAGAAGACCGTGCTTGTGCCGTCAGACAATGCTGGCTGTTCGTTGGCGTCGAGCATCACGGCAGAGGATGTGCGCAACCTGAAAGCAAAATACCCCGGTGTACCAGTGGTGACGTACATTAATACCTATGCCGATGTCAAGGCAGAGTGTGATATTTCCTGTACCTCTGGCAACGCCGTCAAAGTGGTAGAGTCACTGGGAACAGATACTATCATCTTTATCCCCGATGAGTATTTGGCAAAAAATGTGGCGGCGGAAACGGGCAAAAACATTATCATTCCATCGCTAAGTGGTAACGGCCACAGCAACGGCCACAGCAATGGCAATGGTTCTAGCAATGGTTCTAGCACTGTCTCCGACATCGACTTTGACTTTATTGGTTGGCATGGCCGCTGTGAGGTTCATGACCAATTCACCGTTCAAGACATCAACAATGTACGTCTACAATTCCCTGATGTCGAAATTTTGGCGCACCCAGAGTGTAGCCCCGAAGTTGTCGCAGCATCCGACTACTCTGGCAGCACAACAGCCATGATGCGTCATGTTGCGGAGTCCAATGCTGCACGTTATCTGTTGTTGACAGAATGTTCGATGGCAGATAATATTGTTGCCGACAATCCAGACAAAGAGATGTTGGGTCTTTGTAGTGTGCGTTGCCCACACATGAACCAGATTACGATGGAAGACACGCTCAATGCGTTACGCCACAATCAATATGAAGTGGATGTTCCCGAAGATATCCGTCTACGCGCCGCCAAGTCTGTCGAGCGCATGATTGCGATTGGCTAATCATATCATAGAGATAGGGAGTATAAAGAAGCCGAGTTTTTGTACAAAAACTCGGCTTCTTTATACCTACAATCACAATGCGAAAGCAATTCACGACCCAGCATGATCGACCCGACCTTTCCGAAGGTCTCACCTCGGATGTCGGGTAGCAAAGAAAGTCAAGTGAGTAACAGGTATGAAATCGACAATATATGATGTACAGAACAACGGCGAACTAATCGAAACCGATGTCCTGATTATTGGGTGTGGTGTTGGCGGGAGTACCGCTGCGCTAACCTTGGCGGATGCCGGGATTGCTGTCACCATCATCACCCGCTCACAAATGCCGCAAGAATCCAATACATACTATGCCCAAGGCGGTATTATCTATCGCGGCGTGGAGGATTCTCCGGATTTGCTCTATGAAGATATTATACGCGCAGGCGCAGGTCACAGTAATCCGAGGGCAGTACGTCTACTCTCCGAGGAAGGTCCTGAAGCGGTTCGACGTGTGCTGCTCGAACGCGTCGAAGTAGATTTTGATGCCAACGACAGCGGCGATCTGTCCTTGGTGCTGGAAGGTGGACACAGTGTGCCCCGCATTCTCCACACTGCCGATGCCACTGGACGGGCCATTGAAATCGCTTTACTCAACGCATTGGTCGAGCATCCCAATATCACCCTCTTCACCGAATGTACAGCGGTTGATCTGTTGACACCCGATCACCAATCGACCAACCGACTCACTGTTTATGATCCACCCTCTTGTATGGGAGCCTATCTGCTTGACCAGCGCAGTGGCACAATTTTCCGATGTGTCGCCAAGAAAACTGTATTAGCGAGTGGCGGCCTGGGACAAATCTTCCTACGCACGACCAATCCCATCGGTGCGCGAGGGGATGGCATTGCTATGGCCTATCGCGCTGGATTGCGAATTATCAATGCTGAATTTGTGCAATTTCACCCCACTACGTTTTATAATCAGAATGCAGCCCGTTTTTTGGTTTCAGAAGCAGTACGCGGCGAGGGGGCACGCGTGGTCAATGCCAATGGTGAACCCTTTATGGATCGGTATGCGCCAGAGTGGAAGGATTTAGCCCCACGCGATGTGGTTGCGCGTAGCATTCATCGTGAAATGTTGGAGAACGATGTCACCAATGTGTATTTGGATCTGTATTCCTACATTGCGAAGGATGAGATTCTTAAGCACTTTCCTACTATCTACCAGCGTTGTTTGGAATTTGGTGTGGATATGACCAAAGACCTTGTGCCGATTGTGCCCGCTGCCCACTACTCCTGTGGTGGCATCTGGGTGGATGAGTGGGGGCTGACAACGTGTGAGAATCTGTACGCGGTGGGTGAAGTTGCCTGCACGGGTTTACATGGTGCAAATCGACTGGCAAGCACATCATTGTTGGAAGGTCTTGTTTGGGGGCAACGTGCCGCCAAACATATGCAATCATTGCTGCCGGATCAGCCACACGCGGATGCCAGCCAGATTCCTGCATGGGAGTCCAGCGGCATTGACTATGCGGACCCTGCCTTGATCAGCCAAGACATGAGTGCTATCAAGAACATCATGTGGAACTATGTCGGATTGGTGCGCAACACACGGCGTCTGGAGCGAGCCATGCGTGATCTGCGTCAACTGGAAATCGAGATCGAACGCTTCTATCGGCGCGTCTATCTCAACGACGAAATGCTGGGGCTACGCAATTCCGCGCGCACGGCCATCATCGTGGCAACAGCAGCGTGGCGAAATCGAACCAGTATGGGCTGTCATTATCGGGAATAGGGAAGAGTTGAAAGTTGAAAGTTGAAAGTTGAAAGTTGATAACTTGACTCTTCAACCTTTCAACCTTTCAACCCTTCAACTCTTCAACTTTATACAAAAGGAGATGACCATGACCAAGACAGTTGCGTTGATTGGCTCGTTGGACACCAAAGGGGCCGAGTTTGAATTTGTCAAGACGTTGATTGAACAGGCGGGATTGAAGACATTGACAGTAGATTTTGGGGTAATTGGTGAGCCAGCCTTTACACCAGATATATCTCGCACCGTCGTTGTTGAAGCGGGAGGGGGTGACTTGGCGCATTTGGCGGCGGGGAGCCACAAAGATGAGGCCATGCGCACGATGTCAACCGGGTTGGCGGTCGTTGTGCGTCAACTCTATAATGATGGCAAGATTGATGGCATTTTTGGGATGGGTGGTAGTGGCAACACATCGATTGCGACCAGTGCGATGCGCACCTTGCCCGTCGGTTTCCCCAAAGTGATGGTTTCCACACTGGGCGGAGGCAATGTCAGCCCCTATGCTGGCACCAAAGACATCACTTTTATGCCATCAGTGGTTGATGTCGCAGGCATCAACAGTATCAGTCGCGTGGTTTATACCAATGGTGCGGGGGCCATTGTGGGCATGGTACAGGCAGATACGCCTGAATCAGAGACCCACCAGCCACTGATTGCGGCGTCTATGTTTGGCAATACGACTGCCGCTGTGGACCATGCACGGGGCATTCTTGAAAATAACAACTATGAGGTGCTGGTTTTCCATGCAACGGGTACGGGTGGTCAGACGATGGAAAGTTTGGTTAGTGATGGCTACATTGTCGGTGTACTGGATATGACCACGACCGAGTTGGCCGATTATGTCTGTGGCGGTGTGTTGAGCGCAGGGCCGGAGCGTTGTCTCGCTGCATCACGCGCTGGCATCCCTGCGGTGATTGTACCTGGGTGTGTAGACATGGCAAACTTTGGCGGTTTGGCAACTGTGCCAGACAAATATAAGGATCGCAATCTCTACGCTTGGAACCCAGATATCACGTTGATGCGCACCAATGTCGAAGAGAATATCAAAATGGGTGAGATGATTGCGGCGGCAGCCAACGAAGCGACTGCACCTGTGGCTATCTTGATACCCTTGCAAGGCGTCTCCATGCTTGACTGCGAAGGCGACCGTTTCTGGGACCCAGAAGCGGATCAAGCCTGCTTTAACGCCATCAAGCAGAACCTGCGCGCTGATATTCCTGTGTACGAGCTTGATAATAATATCAACGATGCTGCCTTCTCGGAGAAAGCGGCAGCACTACTCATGGAGATGCTTGCCTAATGAACAGCCGACACCAGCCAATCGCGACCTTCTCTATTGTTGCCCATGATCCACAAAATAACGAATGGGGCATCGGCGTCCAATCCAAATTTCTCGCTGTCGGAGCCGTCGTCCCTTGGGCACGGGCTGGTGTCGGAGCAGTGGCAACACAGTCCTATGCCAACCTCGCCTATGGTCCCGATGGTCTTGACATGATGGCACAGGGCGCATCGGCACAGGCTACCATTGACGCGTTGACCAGTGCTGACAAAGAGCGCAATTTGCGTCAAATGGGTATGGTCGATGCCAAAGGACAGGCCGCATCGTTTACGGGCAGTGGCTGCTATGATTGGGCAGGGCATATCGTTGAAGATGGTTTCTGCTGCCAAGGGAATATTCTTGTGCCAAGCACTGTGGAAGCGATGGCCGAGTACTTTGCCCAAGCTAGACAGGGCGCAGGTGAGTTGGCTGATTGGCTGGTAGAGGCATTGTTGGCAGGGCAAGCGGCGGGGGGCGACAGTCGCGGGCGTCAAGCGGCTGCCGTGCTGGTCGTGCGTGAGGGGGGCGGCTATGGCGGCAACAATGACCGCTACCTAGATTTGCGTGTCGATGATGACCCCTTCCCCATTCAACGGCTCAAGCAGTTGGTGGATATGCATCATCTCTACTTTGGCAATGTTGACCCCGATGACCACTTGTCGCTGTCAGACACAGCCTTGGTGACTGAGTTTCAAGCCATGCTGCAACGCACAGGGCATTACAGTGGTGATGTGACAGGCACGTTTGATGATGCAACCCGCAGTGCATTACGCGCCTTGGTGGGGTCGGAGAATTTGGAGGAACGTTGGAATGGTACGGGTGATGCGATTGATCGACAGGTGGTGATTTATTTGCGGGGGCGGTTTGGCGTAAAAGAGTGATGTTTAAGTTTCCATAGAGCAACTTTGGGTTGTGTGTATTATTTAGGTGAGCGAAAGGAGGAATTGTGGCATTTCGTGATTATCGAAAATATCGAGCATCTGAGTTGCGAAAATTTTTTCCAAGTTGAAATCAGAAGTAGAGAAAATTTATTTGAAAATTTTACCCCTAGTGGGCAAACCTATGATGAATTGCAGGATGATGTTCTCTGGCTCTCATCACGCCTACGCATCTCTAAAGATGATAATGAGGCAACACGAGGCAACCTTCTTGTGTCACGGGTGCTGTCCAAAGCAGGTCGAATTTATGAGTTAGGTATCTTTTTTGAACCAACTGTAAACTATCAGCCCGAACAACCATTAAATCTACCACATTCACTGACTGGAGCCTATGATGGTGCATTGAGTCTTGACGAAATTGACTTTATTGCACCGATTGCCTCCGTTGTCGAGGTTAAACGTAGCAGCCTTTCGGATGGGTTTGGACAATGTATTGCAGAGATGTATACAACATTACATTTCTTCGAACAAGAGAAAGTGTACGGTATTGTCACAGATGGTGAAGTTTGGGAATTCCTTCGGCTAGAAAATGCTGTCGTTGCCGTACATGCAAAAAACTATCATATTAACTCTGTGGCAGATATTGTTGACCGGATTGGTTATCTTGCAAAGACATTTAGTATATAGATGTACATGTATGGCCATACGCCACGGAGGATGAAAACGTGTATAATAGGGTTGTAGCTGTCGCCAGAGATCGAGAATTACCGTGGAACAATAAATTTCGCAAGAAAGATAGGTCCGCATACCTAGACGATGGGAACCCTCCGGGTATGATTGTGAAGTCTCGGCAACGAGTCAAGCACGCAGGGCAGTTTGTGATCAAATCGGGTATGCATAGACAGCTACCGATGCTCAAATTGGCGATAGAGGACCTAGTTTGGAGCATCCATAAGACATTCAAAGGAGTTGATGAGCAGAGTGCAGAGATTGTTCGATCTAATCTCGCACACTATGTAGGTTGCAGTGACGACCTATATCAAAGTATGAACGGGGGTAAGACCAAATCTTATGTTGACACGGGCTAATATAGTGCGTATCTATTTTGGTTACCCTTTTCTCACCTACTTTGGCTCATATGACTGCTGTTGTTTTCAGGGCAGGGCAGTATCGCAGATTGGCTATCTGCGTCCGTAGCAACAGATAGCCAATCTGTTGTACTGGTTTGCGTACCCCTACGCAACCAAAATATGACTAACCGCCTGATACGGTGTCAATGTCCCCTGCTCAATCTCACCCACAACCGCATCCCATGAATTGTCCGATAACTGCGCAGCAATCCTGCGCCGAATCTCATTCTGTAACACATTCTCCAGCGTATGCACAATCCGCTGTCGTTTACGCGCTGACAATGTACCTGATGAGTGCAGCCACTCTCGATGCGCCTCAATCCTCTCTCGCAGCGCGGCCACACTTTCGCTCTTGACACCCGCTTTTGCTGCCGTCCGTATCACCGACACACGCCATACGCCATCATCTACAGGCGTATCTGTCTCTGCTGGCTCCACCTCTAGCCATTGCCCATGATGATTGACCTGCTTGGCCTCAGCCAACTCCAGTCCCATCTCCACCATCATTTCCAATGCTTTGATTGTCCGATCTGCGCCAGGGCGGTCGCCTTTGTTGACCACCAGAATGTCACCAATTTCGAGAATACCCGCTTTGATGGCCTGCACTTCATCACCCAAGCCGGGGGCCTCGACCACCAGCGTTGTATAGGCCGTGTTGGCGATGGCAACTTCCGCCTGCCCGACACCGACCGTCTCAACAATGATGCGGTCAAAGCCAGCAGCATCCAAAATGGTGACAACATCTCCCGTTGTCTTGCTCAGGCCACCCAAACTACCTCGTGTTGCCATGCTGCGTACAAACGCCCCTGTATCACCACTCAATGCCTGCATCCGGACACGGTCGCCAAGCAATGCACCACCTGTAAACGGGCTGGTTGGGTCGATGGCAACCACGCCGACAGTCAATCCCTGCTGGCGATATTGTTGCACCAGCACCGTAACTAGCGTGGATTTGCCTGTCCCCGGCGCACCTGTCACGCCGATGATGTGCGCATGGCCTGTGTGTGGATAAAGTTGGGTGAGTAGCGTGGACATGTGTGTACCCTCACTCTCGACATGTGTAATAGCGCGGGCAATGGATAGGCGGTCGCCCTTGAGTACACCTGCGACGAGTTGTTCAGGGTTAACTGATTTTCGTCTACCCATCAGGCTGGCACAGGCTCACTGAACTGTGCATGGATAAACTGGATGATATCCTGTGTCGATGTCCCCGGTCCAAAGACACCTTCAATGCCCGATTGTCTGAGTGGCTCAATGTCCTCATCGGGAATGATGCCACCGACCAGCACGACCACATCATCCTGCCCCTGTGCATGAAGCAGGTTGACCACCTTGGGGCAGAGCGTCATATGCGCCCCGCTGAGGATGCTCATGCCTACGACATCCACATCTTCCTGTAACGCTGCCTCGGCAATCATTTGTGGTGTCTGCCGAATGCCTGTGTAGATCACTTCAAAGCCTGCATCGCGTAATGCCCGTGCCACAACCTTTGCACCGCGATCATGCCCATCTAGCCCTGGTTTAGCGACCAGAACGCGTATTTGTTCGTTGTTCATTATGTTCTCAGTTCTGTGGAAAAAGTCTTGAAACTTGTATTGCTACATCTGGAAATAGCGGTGAATTTAACTCATCATCACCCATAGTTTGTGTGTATAACTGATAAAACCCATTGGTCAGCACATGCACCTCGACAGCGCGGGTCTGTGGGTCAACAATCCAATATTCTTGCACACCCGCCAACTCATAGGCCGCAAACTTAGCCGTGCGGTCTGTGCGCCATGTTGATGGGGACAGCACCTCGATAACCATATCTGGCACACCTCGGAATTCTGTATCGTCTCCTAATGACTGATTCCCGTGTTGGATGAAAAACAGGTCTGGCTGAACAGGGCGACTGACAGCTGAGAGATGCACCTCAAAAGGTGCAGGGATGACAATCTCCATGTCATGCTCTTCAATATAACTTCCCAGCAGTCTGAGCAAAATTTGGACGACATATTGATGTCGAAAGCGGGGTGCGGATGCCACGTATAATACGCCTTGAATAATTTCGTAACGGTTGGTGTCGTCGGGTAGACGTTGGTAGTCTTCGTAAGTCCACTGTCCCTGTGGAGGCCATTGGATTTTATTAATAGTTTGGACTTGAAAGGGGCTGGGTATGATTTTTAGTCCAGATAATACATCTTGGGACGGTGCCATCGTAGCTTGCATACGCGGTTAGCTTCCCTCCTTTGAAGTGCTGATATTATATTTGAGAAACCAATTTTCGGTCTTCAAATTGGGACCTTACTAAAATCTCCATCCCTAGTCAGTCGGATGGTCTGACTGCGCGTCGAATTTGCGACTCAGGGGGAGGATTGCTCCTCATCTCAGCAATCAACTCATCCCATGTTTGCGAGTCTTCATCGAGAGAGTCATCTAATTCATCATCTGGTATATATTCCTCATTTAAAATTTTTTCGATAAATTCATCAGATGGCCTAACACCACGCCGGATTTGAGATGGTGGTGTAGGCTTATTTTTCATCTCAGCAATCAATTCATCCCATGTTTCTGGTGGATCACACCAAGTTCGTGGCACCTCACCCTCTTCGCCATTACTCAATACATCATCTATTACTGGCTCGTCATCGTCTATCTGTGTTGGATCAAACATCAGAACAAGCTGAAACGGATTTTTCTGTGGGAATGCTGCAACATACTCTTTTGGTATCGTAATATGCCCCTCTTCGGTCAACTCGGCTAAAACTTCTAGTCTCTGCATCATACGCGCCTCCTTTTCCAATCTCACAAATCAATACAACAGGATTATGTTTTTGCCACCATAGCCACATTGTACGAGAATCACATTATAGGGGATGATAAGCATCATTCCAAATGAAATGGTATAAAACAGAGAGAGTATCAATTTATGAGCAAACAAACCAACTACGACTATATCATCATCGGTGGCGGTTCAGCAGGCAGTGCAATAGCAAATCGCTTGAGCGCGGACCCCGCGAACAGTGTCCTTGTGCTGGAGGCGGGGCGACCAGACTATATCTGGGATATCTTTATTCATATGCCTGCGGGCTTGACCTTCCCCATTGGCAATAAATTTTATGACTGGCAATATGAGTCGGAGCCGGAACCGTATATGGGTGGGCGGCGCGTATACCATGCACGGGGCAAGGTATTGGGTGGGTCGAGCAGCATCAACGGCATGATCTTTCAGCGTGGCAACCCGCTCGACTATGAACGGTGGAGCGATGACCCGGACATGGAGCATTGGGATTACAACCATTGTATCCCCTATTTTCAGCGCATGGAGACATGCCTTGCTCCCAAAGACGAACATTATGATGAATTTCGTGGAACCAGTGGACCGTTGACGTTAGAGCGTGGTCCTGCCACAACACCGCTCTTCAAGGCATTTTTCGAGGCAGTACAACAGGCGGGGCATCCGCTGACCGATGATGTGAACGGCTATCGGCAGGAGGGATTTTCCGCATTTGATCGCAATGTACACCGTGGACGACGATTGAGTGCGGCACGGGCTTATCTGCACCCAGTGATGAAGCGACCAAATTTGACTGTGCAATGCTGGGCATTGACAACCAAAATCCTATTTGACGGCAACAAAGCGATTGGCGTCGAGTATAGACAGCGCAATGGGCAGACAACACAGGTCTATGGCGGCGAAATCATCTGTTGTGGCGGGGCCATCAACTCACCACAGTTGCTGATGCTATCGGGCATTGGCAATGCCAGTGAACTAGAAGCGTTGGGCATTGAGGTTGTACAGGACTTGCCCGGTGTGGGCGAAAACATGCAAGATCACTTAGAGGTCTATGTGCAGTATGCGTGTAAACAGCCTGTGTCCGAAGCACCCGCGCTTAAGTGGTATAACAAGCCTTGGGTTGGCTTTCAGTGGCTCTTTATGCGCAAGGGACCCGCCGCTACCAATCACTTTGAAGCGGGTGGCTTTTTGCGCAGCAACGAAGATGTCGCCTATCCCAATTTAATGTTTCACTTTTTGCCGTTGGCAATCCGCTATGATGGCTCTGCACCCGAAGGTGAGCATGGCTATCAGGTGCATATTGGTCCCATGTACTCAAACTCTCGTGGCTCGGTCAAGCTCAAATCGACCGACCCGACCGTCAAACCCGCACTGCGTTTCAACTATCTATCCACGCCAGAAGACCGCCGTGAGTGGATTGAGGCAATTCGTTGCACACGAGATATTTTAAATCAGCCAGCGTTTGACGAGTTTAATAATGGTGAGTTGTCGCCAGGGCCAGATGTGCAGACTGATGAAGAAATTCTGGAATGG
>JBCCFC010000219.1:0-13599 GCA_039029935.1 Chloroflexota bacterium | reverse complement strand
CATCATCGTTGGTCAACTCATCATAAAGCACATCTTGGTTGCGGGTAATAAGCTGGTTGGCAAAATTATCGTATTCATCAATAATCACATAAACCTGTGGCAACCGATGGCGACGAATGTACTGGAGAACCTTCACCAGATTATCTGAGACGGGGTTTGTTTGATCCAATTCTGGCATATCACCCAAAAACGACGCATACTCGACTCGTAACCCATCTAATAAATCATTACAATGATTTTTAAAGCTACTCTCAATGGAGGCCACCGTCTTACCCACATCGACGAGGGAAAAATTGAATGAGATGACCATGTATTCATTGTGATGGGGTGTTGGGTTTTGACCAATCCATGTCTCCCCAAATAGATAGTCAAATTGATCGACATAGTTTAAGTCATAGTAGTAGCGCAATAATGAGCAGAAATAGGATTTGCCAAAACGTCGTGGACGCAGAAATATAGGATTGGCAATCTGCTCTAATTTGGCAATATAGGATGTTTTATCGACAAAGTAACCATTTTTATCGACAATGGTTGCATAATTTGATTCACCATAAATAATTTGTTTGGGCATAATACGACCTCCTTGCGTATACATCACACAATCGCCTCCATTATACCGCAAACGCTGTTATTGGTGTAGTACACGACGAAGCAGTCGCACACTTGTGTTTAACGTCTCCGAATATAATGGGTCGTTAGCATTGTCTATAAGTGAATACGTGAACACAGAAAAAGGTTGCTGGCATGCACTATGCCAGCAACCTTTTTCTGTGTTCATACGGGCCATGTTTTATTCACACTTGGGGACTTTAGATAAATGATTATCGGCTAATCCACGGTAAAAATAGCTGCTGTCCAGTTCTCGGCTCATCCACCACATCCAATGCAGTCGGTGCTGATGGAATGATGACGACCGTTGTCTCAACCACAGAAGACGCCTCATTGCCATTCTCCAATTCAGCCCCGACCATCTCAACCGCAAGCATGAGGTTGTGGTTAGTCTCAGTCACACCCTCATCAATCGTTACGGCAAACTGAATATCTTCCATCGACTGACTACGCTCCATGTCATCTAGAGGAATTGCACATTGTCCACCTGCACTCAGACCATCAGTACATGTGCCATCATTGGCACTGCGTAGCCCGCCCGTGAACAAATTCCAGCGAGGATCACTCGATGCTTTGTTAAAGGTGGTGTTATCCGGTATGGTCGCAAGTAGCTGTACATCTTGCATGGTCTCATCACCCATCTGCTGAACATCCATTACAAAGACGACCGTGTCACCAGCACGAACGCCACCTTCACTGATGTCCCCAGTAACTTGCACGGACACTTGCAATACAGGCAATGGCGTAGGTGTGCTTATGGTCGTTGGTGTCGCTGTTGGCAAGCTGGTTGATGTCGCCGTTGCCTGTGGTTGCCCAGTATCTGGCAGGTTTTCTACAGCAGTTGGTGAGGGTGTCACCGTCACAGTGGGTATGACAACCGGAATCGGTGTGGCTGTCTCAACGGACGGTGCTGGTGCCTGTATGGGTGCGGGTACAATAGGTGTAGGTGTTGTTGTCACCGTCGGTGTCTGTGTGTCAGGCACGGCTGTTGTAGACACAACAACGGAGGTCGATGGTGTTTCGGCAATAACTGGTGTCACCGTAGATGTCACAGTCACTGTACCAGTAGCGACAACAGTCAATATGGGTGCTGCTGGTTCTGCATTAATTTCTGGCTCTGGCGCAGTTTCTGGCTCTGGTAGCGTCACAGGTTCCGGTGTCACCACGACTTGTAAATCGGAAACAGCATTGTTGGCTGTCTGCTCTTCATTCGAGGCTTGGATGGACACCGTATTGGTCAAGACTGCGCCAATGGCTGCATCTGCGTTCACTCGTGCAGTCACATAGAAAATACCTGCATCGTTGGGTTGCCCTTGACCTGCAACAGACCCCAATTGCCATACCAGTTGATTCTGATTGACAAGCGGTGCAGGTCCACCTGTTGATGAGACATAGGTCAAGTCGGCTGGCAATGTATCGGTCATGACCACATTGAGCGCGGCGGTGTCGCTGTTGTTGGTGTAGCGTAGCCGATAGGTCAGGTTCTCGCCACGCAACACAGAGCCAGCATCCAAGCGTTTTTCAACGGCCAAATCCGCGTTGCCCGTCACCAACTGCCGACCAACCTGCGCCTGATTATCGCTATCATCTGTCTCTGGCAATGGCATGGAGGCTTGGACCGTGTTAGTCAGCGTGATGCTCTCGGTGATGGCTTCATCGACATGCACATAATAATCAATCACGGCTTCCGTTGATGCGGACACACGGTCGATGGTCCAGTTTACCTGATCGCCTGTCACAGTATGGGCATAGGGCGAACTGTGACTCAACAGCGACATCTCTGCGGGTAGCGTATCGACCACGCTCACATTGCGGGCGGGTGTATTGCCATCGCTATAGACCACAACACGATACAGAACATTGTTGCCCGATGTGACAGCCCCACGCTGCCATTGTTTGACCACACGCACATCATAATAGGCAATCTCAACGACATTGACTGCTGTATCTGTGTTGCTGTTGAACCCTGTCTCAAAGTCGGATGTGGTAATCTCACTGGCTGCATGGAGCCGTGTCCAGAGTGGTGTGCTTGGTGCAATATCAACAGTCACATACAGCGTGCCGCTATGTCCTTCCGCACCGACGGCAGGCACGGTTCCCAATGACCAGACGACTTTGTTTCCTGTCACTGTCGGTGTAAAATTGCCCGTCGACTTGAACACACTCATCTGGCTTGGTAATGTTAGCAAGACTTGAACATCATGGGCTGCTTCGGAACCATCGTTGCGATAGGTCAGGCGGTAGGTGATTTCGCCACCCGGTGTTGCCACGCCGCTGTCCACGCGCAGGTCAATTGACAAATCGCGTGTCCCCGCAATCACAGGCAATGTCACCTGCGCGGTGTTGTTGGTGACGTTATCATCTATATCACTGCTTGCAATCGTTACATCATTTTGCAATGCCGAGCCAACCGCTACGCTGTCCGTCAACAACACAGTCACGTTAATATGACCTGTTGCTTGACCATCCACCGACGCCCGTTGCCATGTGACGACATTGCTGCTGATGGCCTGTGTCCACCCGACGGCATCTGCACTGAGGAACGTTGTTCCCGCTGGCAATGTATCGGTCAAAATCACATTGTTGACGGCCAGCGTCCCTAAGTTGTGATAGGTTAGCTGATAGGTCAATGTGTTGCCTGGGATGGGTGCGCCACCTGTCCATGCTTTCTGGACCTTCAAATCACGACCGTCAATCAGCGACCGCTGTGTATGCGTAGCCTCATTATCAGTGTAGTCAGTTTCAATCTCGGATGTCCATACGGCCACATGGTTGACCAACACAACATCCGAAGTCAGGGCAGCATCAAAACGCACAGTAACAGAAATATAGCCCGAACTGCTATTGGCTGCCAATGCCGCCATCTGCCACACGACTTGTCCGTTGTCGGTCGAAACCAGCATTGCTGAACTATCCCCAGACCAGCCGACATAGGTGGCATGAGCAGGGAGCGTGTCGGTCATCCAGATATTGGTGATAGCCGAATTCCCGCTGTTGTGTAGTTGCAGCCGATAGGTCAACTCGTCATCGGCTTTGGGCAAACCGCTTGTGCCGTCGTTGGCCCACTCATTGGTCACGGATAAATTGCGATACTGTGCCTGAATGGTGCTGCGTACTTCGGCTTGATTGCTGCGTGTGCCTGTCTCGGTGATGGTGGTTGACCCGACCACTTGATTGACAAAGGTTGACCCCGGCGGTGTATCGTCCGGAATGCGGATGGTCACATACAAATCGCCCGTGTATCCAGGAGCCGCATCACCGGGTACTGTGCCGAGTTGCCAAATCAGTTGATTGCCCGTCACTGTTGGTGATGCTAAACCCGTTGTGGAGACAATTTCGGCTCCGGTGGGCAGCGTGTCGGTGATGACCACATCAGTCAGATGCGCATTGCCTTCGTTGCGATAACCGATGTGATAGGTGAGTTCATGACCGATGACCTCGACACCGCTTGGTTTTTGCAGACTGATATAGAGGTCACGTGTTGGCTCAATGATGGTACGCACATCTTGGTCACTGTTGTTGCTCAGATCAGTGTCATTGGGCGTAGTCGCTAAAACGGTGTTGGTAACAGCAGTCCCCGCTAGGACCGTACCTGCCACATCAACCGTCATCACAATCTGTCCCTGATAACCGTTGACACGTTGACGTGGAATTGCCCCCAACGCCCATGTAACCTGATTGTCGCTGACCGTTGGTGTCGGTCCCCCTGTAGAGGAGAGATAGCTAAAGCCACTGGGCAAGTCCGTAGTGAGGATGACATTGTGCGCCGCCTCATCACTGCGGTTGGCATAGCTGATTTGGTAGACTGCCTCGGCTCCACGCAACACTTTTGACTGCGCTAGATAGACATCCACGTTCAAATCAGGCGCACCCACACGGGCTGTCCGCACAAGCTCGTGATGATTGTTGGTGTCGTCACTCTCTGGATAACTGGTGCTGATATCGGCCATCGCCACCAACGACGTATCAACGGGTGCGTCCGCAGAGAGCAACACCGTATATTCCATCCACCCACTGTTATTGCTATAGCCTGTCCCCGAAATTGTCCCCAAGGACCAGACCAGTTGTGAGCCGTTGATGACCGGACTCATGGTTGCGCTGATTGAGTTGGTGGAGGACAGGTAGCTGGTGTGTGCTGGCACTGTTGCAGTGACGACAACATTGGCGGCAGGGCTGTTGTCATTATTTTGATAGACGAGGCGATAGGTCATGTGATTGCCCAACGTTTCATTACCCGCCGCCATGCTCTGGCTCACCGACACATCAACAATGGGGTCAAGCAGCGTCGCAATCACTGTATCGACGTTGTTGGCAATATTGATATCATCATCGCTGCTGGCAGTACGCACCACATTGGTGACGACTGACCCTGGCACAGCATTTTTATCAATATGCACCGTCAACGTAATCAGGCCGCTTTCACCCGCCGCCACGCTCGTCTTTTGCCAGATGACCTGCGTTCCTGTCATCGTCGAGCCGAGTGTAGAGGTGACAAATCCACCCAAATTTTGTTCCCCAACCAGTGTGATACCTGCTGGCAGTTGGTCGGTAATCACCACATTGTTGGCCGGACTATTCCCTGCATTCTGATAGGCAATCGTGTAGGTGATCGATTCATCTGGCCGCACATCACCCGCAAGCAAGGTCTTGTCCACCGACAGGTCACGGGTCTGCGGCTGTACTGTTCGTGTATCCGACCCGGTGTTGTTGGTGTAATTCGTCTCAACGCCATCCAGACTTACCTGCACAGCATTAACAATCGTCTCCCCACCCACCATCGTGTCCGGCACATGCAGGGTCACAAACAATTCACCTGCTTCGTTGGATGCCACAACTGGTTTACGCCACACCACCGTGTTACCCGACACCTGTGCGACAAATCCTGACTTGTTTGTGGTTGATTGATAGGTCAACGCGGCGGGCAATGTCGCCGTAATCACGACATCATTGGCCGAAATATTGCCCACATTATGATAGTCAACACGGTAGTTGATCACATTATCCACAATCGCCAAGCTTTCCGAGAGAACGGTTGAGACGCTGATGTCCTGGACATTGGCCTCCAGGAGAGCAGCGACACTCTTGGTCACGCTGCCTCCGGTGAAGATGGCCTGCAATGGATAGACGCCAGCCGTCGCGGTTGGCGCAATCGACATCTCAATGCTGACCGCGCCTGAGCCAGAGAGCGGATTGGCCGACACTTGGTAGGTAGACCCTGTTGGCAATCCTTCAATTGTCAATGAAATCGGTGCGGCAAAGCCACCATACGCCGTCACCGTCGCCGTTGTCGTCACCGTTGGGGCGACAGCAAAGCCGACCATCGCCCCAAATTGGTTGGGCGCAACATCCGCCGTGAACCCAGCCGACACAACGGCCAAGTTGTTCGACCGTGTTGTCTCCTGAATCGTGGCCGTTGGGTTGGCTGATAGATACAATGAGAAATCATCGGGTGGGTTGTCCCAGACGCCAGAGACGAGTTCGTAGCCAGCAGCAGGGATTTCGTTGATGTTGAAGGTGAGGACTGGGGCGGTGTCAGTGCTGGGTGCTTGGGCATAAACGCTGACATTTACATTGCTGGCAGAAACGCTGCCGTAGTTGAAAACTGTGCCTGTAATCGCAATTTTGCCATCAGCGCGTGGTTCGCTCCAGAAGTAATCGGGGCTAACGGCTAAATCTGGGTAGACATCCAATGTAAGTTCGCTGCTGTTATTGCTTGTGTTGACCTCGGCAAAGTCTGCCTCATGCTGATTGACCCGTGCCGCGACTTGATATGATCCATCGGTCAAGTTGCCAAAATTCCAAGGCGTTGTCAATGTATATGTCTCGCCCGGTGCAAGCGCAGGAATCACATCCGTAATTGTTTGCGTACCGCTTCTTGCTAACAATGATGATGCCGATGATGTATAGGTCAGTGTCGATGTTGGTGCGGTCGATGTTCCAACATTTTGAAGCAATGTCATCAATCCTGCGGTTGAGCCACCCCAATGCTCGACAATGCTATCCAGAATGACCAAATCTGCGCCAAACACCTGTTGGATGGCTTGGTTATCAAGTTCGTTAGATTCCGTGATTTGTTTGGATGGGTCAATTACTGCAAAGATTTGGATCGATGCGCTGGTCGTTGGAATCACAAAGTTGGTCGTCAACGTTGACGTGTAGCCAGAACGCAACACACCCGAATGGACCCCTGTACTGATGATGCTGCCAGTCGTTTGTGGATCGCCATTGTAAAAATGTACTTGGACATCGCTGACAGCAAAATCACCTGTGTTGGCGATGGTGACAGACAGTGTGACGGATTCGCCAAGTTGGGCTTGTGGGTTCGAGATCACAAAGTCCTCATTTTGGACCGTGAGATTTTTTGTAAAGGTATGCGCAAGTGTGTTCAAGTTTGTCTGACTTTCGGTAGGAACCGTGTATGTAAACACTTCACCCGTTTCAGATATCGTGCCAGTGCGTGTGATCTCGGTCATTTCACGCGCGGTGTAGGCAACCAGCAGACGTCCAGATGGGTCCAAAACGGCAGAAGGGTTGGTTTCAACGACATCGTTGTTGGTTGTTAATTGGGTGGGCAGCCCCCACACCTGATACTGCTGGTCATAGAGCGTTAGATAGAGTTCACGGTCACTTTGTTGCGCTGTGAACACGGCTGCAATATCGCCATTGGTGGTCTGGACAATTTGAAATTCATCAATTGTACCCACATCGGCGGGCAAGGTCAGCGTCGAAGCGGCACTTGTGCTGAGGTTATGTAGATTCACATCGCTATCCGCTCGCCAAATAATCAGCGGCTGGTTGGCCTGATTGTAGATAACCTGTGGGTTGGTATGATTGCGCGTATCATCTGTCCGTTGTGTTGGCGCGGACCACGTTGTGCCATCCCACATCACTGTGAAAATCTGGAAGGTCGGTGTAATACTGCCGGTCGGCGTTTGCAGTTGGCTGTAGGCAATTGTGACCTCATCTGCCGGACCATAGGCCGCACTGAGTGTCAGAATACCTGGGAGATTATGGGCAACCGTGATGGGCGTTTGCCACCCTTCACTGTAGAAACTTGCCATGAGTTTGTCAGGGTCAGCCTCGTCTCCCATCAGACGACCCGCGTCATTCCGCTTCCAGACCGCCAATGCCTGTCCATTGTGATTGCTTGCAAGATGCACAAGAGCATCCATTGCGTTATTGTTGGTCAGCAATTCGGGTGATGACCATGCATCCGCCGTTACACTATAGGTAGCCGTCGCGATTTCAATCTGATTGGCTGTGGTGATCGTCCACGTAGCGGTCGGTGTCAGTGTCTCATTGAGACGAACCCATGTTGCCACGGCTGTGTCCGCATCCACCCACGTCACTTCTGGTGTAGCATCCTGTAACAGATCATTGGTGATGGTCATCGGTGTCTGCCATGTCA
Source organism: Chloroflexota bacterium (assembly GCA_039029935.1). Lineage (GTDB taxonomy): Bacteria > Chloroflexota > Anaerolineae > Caldilineales > Caldilineaceae. The sequence continues at coordinate 5,582 of JBCCFC010000219.1, read as the reverse complement.
CGCCATTCCATGAGCTAAAGCGAATCTCGTTTGATTGCCCAACAGGTTTGGCGATATCATCATGTGTGTAGACCAGCAACGTATTGCTGATGGCATTGTTTTGTGCCAGAGAAAGCTCTGTATAGGTGTAGACATTGCTGATGAGGACGCTCGAAATGGTCTGGGATGCTTGAATGTTTTCTGTGGCGGTGGAAGCTCTTGGGATGATGCTGATACCGTTGGCGGGTTCTTGCACCACAATGAAATTGGCGTAGCCATCTGAGCTTGGGTGTGGGATTAGATGCCAGCCTTGTGTACGAATGTCTGTGATTTGTGTACTAGATGCATAAACCTCTGATGGATATTTCCATGTGATTTGTCCCGTATATTCCTCTTTGAACCACCATTTTCGGGCTGAAATCCCCACTTCTCCAAGTAGTGTAATGCTATCAAATTGTGTGGGCCCATCCCCAAACCACCCTGATACATCAAATTTTACAGAGCCATTCGCACGCGCCCAAACATCAATTTCGATTATCCGTTTTTGAAGATAGCCACCCTTTATACCGATATCACCACTCATAGATAAACCATTAAGATATGGAAATGAAACACTAAAATCTACCTTTGACTCCGCTTTCAACCCTAGTGAACCCTCAAGATAAATTTCTCCAAACTCACGGATTTGTTGTTCAATCTGGAAAGTTGTAATAATGGCGTCTACAGTCATCCCAACAGCTGCATTAAAATATGCAACCATCACAAATACAGATTCACGATAGATTGTTTTAGTGCCTTTAACCTCGAAGGATGCAGTACCTTCAGGGTCGGCCCATACGCATAAACCAATCGGTTTAGCTGTTACGTTGCCGCGTGCAGTTGCTGTAAATTTTGTATCAAAAAAAGTAAATCCTTCATTACTTCCATATGAAAGCTCTGCTTGATATGAACCAGCACAATAAATGGGTATACTTAATTGTCCGGCAAGTTTTCCAAAAAAATTCGTCTTTTTCTCTGGCACCCCAAAACCTGGTGCGATAATTTTGAACGCATAAGGCGGTATCTCAAACCCTAGTTTATAGTGAAGACCACCACCCAAATCACCCGAAGCAAAGAGCGGCAACGTTGCTGCGCCACCTTGTTGTAAGCCAATTAACCATACAGGGAGGGGTGTTGACCACGGCGCAAATGTTTTTGCTTCAGATGCTTTCCCCTGATTGTTAATGGCCGTAATGCTCAGGCTGTTGACGCCATTTCTAAGCTGACCGCCCATATCCAACGACAAACTAGCCCCACTTTGGGTTGCTCCTACATTAAAAATTTGTCCATTGAGATCAAATTTAACTGTACCCGGCGGTGTTCCACCCCAATCGACATTTACGTTGATGGAATTGTGTACGGGGATGCCTTGCAGGTAGCGCGCATCCAAGGGGTGCTTAGGCTTGACGCTCATAATCTTAACGACCCCTGTACCTGTTTGCCGGAGTGGCAGTGACATATTGCTGCTGGTAAACTCGACGGGGACACCACGCATAATCGATTGCCCCTGCGTGATATCTTCTGCTCCGATATAGGCTGTACCCGGGGTGGTGGATTTGAGAACTGTAGTAAACTGCCCTTGCGCATCGGTCACACCCCAAGCAGGAGTGAAAACGTCCGAGGCACTACGGCTGGACACCATCCTCACCCGATGCCCCTCCACAGGCGCATTATTCTGATCCAAAATCGTCGTCGTTACATCAACTGTGGTGGTCCCATCAGCGGGTGTTGGCGCAGTCGCGCTGGTTTCCACCCATGAACTTGCCAACACATTGCTGATAATCTCAATAATCCCCGTCACCAAGTCGCCATCGGGGTCAGTTGAGCGGAAGAGTTGCCCACCAGTCCCATTGGCGAGTTGTTGCGCCAGTTGCTCAACACAGGCATTGTAGCCGCTGCCGATGATGGGCGAGACAAAGACGTTGGCGGCTTTGGCGGCAAAGATGGCGTTAAACACGGCATTGCCATCATCACCAGGGTCGTTACAGGGATAGCCATCGTCAGGACCTTCGTCGCTGATGGGGATGATGAGACGTGAGTATCCTGCTGTCCAAGGATAGCCGTTGGATAGGTCGTAGACGGCGGGTGCCCAATCTTCGTTGTGGTTAGAGATACCCGGTGCCATTTGTGCGACCGTGCCAGTGGTACAATCTCGGTCAGCCGTGATGCCCAAAATCTGATGATTGACTGTATAGCCTCGCGCTGTCAATCCCATAATCACGTCGTTGAGCTTGCTACACAGAGCCGTAAATTCATCATGCATGGACCCCGACGTGTCCATCGCAAAGATCAGATCAACGGCTTGACCGCTATTCGCCGCCGATGCTGCCTCTGCATGTCGAGCGGCTCGTTGTTCGGCGAGAGCCACGACATCGGCGGCGGCAATGGCAAACTGCATGGTGTCGTCACCCGCCTGCACAAACTGTGCATCGTCATAACGCACGTTGACACTATATCGATATTGTCCGTGCCATTCGTCAGGAATTTGAATATGAGCAAAGAGTGATGCTGTGTCACCTTGCTCGACAATTTCATAGGGCATGGCATCAGAACCATAGCCAAGTTTGCCTTCTGTGCCATCCAAATTGGAGAGCGTCACCTGCACTTCAAGCTTATCCGGCTCCCATGTCAACTCGCCTGTATTCTGGACATCTATCTGGAAGACAGCCTGACCGCCACCAGTAAGATTGCGTGTGGTCATGGCGGTGTCAGTGATATCGCCAGAGATGTCACTCGAAAGAAGGTTGACCTGTATCTGTTCTACTTGTGTCGAAATCAACGGCAAGAAGATGGTATTGTTGACGGGTGTGTCGTCATCCACTTGGGTGACAAAAATGAACTCGTAATTATCGAGTGTTTGGTCGAATCGTGCAGTTTGCTTTTCGACAAAATTAGCATGGGTGGTCCCTATTGAGAGCAGTGAGAGCATGACCGCAGCCATCATGATTAAAACGATTTTACGCATGTGTCGATTGATTCTCCTCTATGGGTTTACGAGACGTATGATGAAGTCTCTGGCATGAAATTGATGAGTTTGTTGTTGGTTTGGTTGAAAAATTAATGATGAATGACAATGATTATAGAGATGCAGGTATCATAAAACTGCATACATAAAAACTCACAGGGACATCCGATGTCCCTATGATATTGGTGATTGCATACTCACAGTAATGTGAAGATGATGGAATGACAGCGTAAGTAGCAATTATTTATTTTGAAAATTAGTTATATTTTTAGAAACTTACAAGCAAAAAGTCAAGAAAAACTGTTCATGTCTGAGCGGAGTGTACCAATAGATACGATTCTCGTCAATTTAGTGATTGTGGTTATATGGTGAACAAAAGAGGAAAAGCTGCTATATATTTTTATTTCATAGGTTTATATAGCAGCTTTCCGAAGTATTCTCAACAAAAAGTTAAATAATTCAGGACGTAATCTTTTCGTTAGTGTGTATACTAAATTTGCCAATAGCAATGGTAAAAAACAAAGATTCATTTTTACAAATGATTTCTTGGTAATCTTAAAAAGACGATGAAGATTTAAGTTGTAAGGTTTAAATGAGTACGCTACCTTAGAAATTGCGATTTATTGAAAAAACAGTTTCTAGGGCTGTCACGACGATGCGTAAGATCAAAATGATTAAACATTCACCTCAATCAAATATGGCCCTTCCCCATTCACCGCCTCGCGCAACTGCATGACAAATTCATCGGCAGTTTTCGCCAGCGAAGACTGCACCCCCATGCTCTTACCCATCCCAACCCAATCAATGGGTGGATTGTCGAGTCGTAACATGTCTATAGCTTGTGGCCCCGGATTTGCACCGACACGTTGTAACTCACCTTGTAAAATGCGATAGGCATGGTTTGAGAACATCACCGTAATCACATCCAAGCCATAACGTGCCTGTGTCCACAATGACTGCACCGTGTACATGGCCGAGCCATCACTCTCCATTGCGAAGACTTTGCGATTTGGGCAGGCCACTGCTGCACCCGTTGCTACGGGCAAGCCCTGTCCAATCGCACCGCCCATGATACTGAGCCATTCATGTGGCGGCGCACCACCGATCCACTCCTCGGCTCTGCGCCCAGAGGTAACGGACTCATCTGACACAATCGTCTGCTCTGGCATCAACGCAGCCACACCTTGCCACACTTTGGGAATGGTCAACTCACCTGTGGGTAACGGTGGGCGTTCGGTTGGATAGGTTTCACCAACTTCATGGGGTGCATGAAATTCTTCGGCCAGCAATTCGAGCGCGCCGACGACATCTTCGCCAATCGTCGCTAGTGTGTGAACTTGACAATCTTCTGGCAGCGACGTGCTTCGTTTGCCCGGATAGGCAAAGAAGGCGACTGGCTCTTTCGCACCCGCCAGAATCACATGCGCTGTCCCGTCTAGCAGAGCAATGGCATCGTCCACAACATAGGGTACGCGTGGAATACGTGGTCGCCCAGCACCACGTTGTGCGCGAGCGTTGTTGCGTCGGCCAATCACCCGTGCGCCTGTCGCCTGCCCAACACGACAAGCCAAGTTGAGGCCATCTTCCATCAGCCCAGCTCCACCAAGCAAAATGACGGTTGGCTCGCCACTACGCAACACTTGAATGGCTTCTTCGATGCGTTCTGGATCAGCGGCTGGTGGTGAAATTTTTGGCGTAATCTCAGCAGGGTTATTTTCTGGCAGCGGGTCCCACGCACAGTCACCGCGCAAAATCAATGTCGCAATCTGCCCCGGTGGCTGTGTTGCTTGGGCAATGGCTTCTGCTGTGTATTCAGCAACGCTTGACACATCCGGTGGAGTCCCCACCCATGCCGAAACGGGGTTGGCAAAGGAGCGAATATCAGTTGTGAGCGGGGCGTCATATTTGAGATGGCGGGTGGCGTGGTCGCCGACAATGTTAACGATAGGGCTGTTGGCGCGCTGTGCGTTGTGGAGATTTGCCAGCCCATTGGCAAGCCCTGGCCCCAAATGCAACAATGTCGCCGCTGGATTGCCTGTCATACGCGCATAGCCGTCTGCCGCTCCCGTTGCGCCGCCCTCAAAGAGGCAGAGATAGGTGTTCATGCCGGGCACGGTATCGACCGCCGCCACAAAATGCATTTCGGATGTGCCAGGGTTCGTGAAACAGGTGGTCACGCCACCGTTGACAAGGGTTTGGATTAAGCTTTGCGCCCCATTCATGGTCGATATTCCTCAAGGTTTAATACATATAATCAGCAAGAAGGTCAAAAGGGTCTACTAGATAAGTCATGGTTATTTTGGTTTTGAATTAATCAAGGAAAAGGCAATCACGGACCGTAATGGATATCGCATCGCAACGCCATGAATTATGTGATAGGTAAACCACCCAATCGCGTTTTTGGTGTTGGGATTGCACCCACACAAAGCCATTCGTCTGGAATATCTGTACTATATGTCACTAGACCAACTGGTGCGTTATAACTTTTTGCATCAAAGTCACGGGCCACTTTCCGCAGATAGGTTTCAATGCGCCCCGCAATATTTAAATGGCTCCAAAATGAGTTGCTGATTCTTGTAAGACTCATGCGTGTCAACCT
>JBCCFC010000218.1:0-13610 GCA_039029935.1 Chloroflexota bacterium | reverse complement strand
GGCGATTGCAACGGCGAATAGCTACAAACATCAAGTCGAACAACGAGGGTTTCAGCATTTTGCTGGCGGTCTTGAGTGGAACATTGCCAAAATCGAGGAGTCTCTCCCTGAGATTTGCGCAATACCGCAAGAGGAGTTTAGCGATTGGGTTCTGGAAGAAATTTTCATTGACCGTTCGCCCCGACTCATGGTTCCTCATCTGTTAGAGATTGTGCAAAGATGGTCGCCAGACGTGATTATTGCAGAGCAATTTGAGTTTGGGGGCGTGATTGCGGCTGAATTGCTCAACTTGCCCTGTGCGCGTTATCATATTTCCTATCGCTTTTCAGCGGAGATTTTGAAAAGATGGAGCCATCTTATCGACGCAGTACGGACATCCTTTGGTTTACCAGCGGAGCCAAACTGTTTGAATTATCATCGTTGTCTCGACCTCTGCTTTATGCCCCCGCAGTGGCTCTTTCCAGGGGTGGAAGACGGTGGCAAAAACCCATCTTTAATCCATTTCATTGATCCGTTGGGTGAACGGATTCAAGCGGACCCACCCGCATGGTTTGAGCAGTTCCCATCTCAGCCGACTATTTACATGAATCTTGGCACTGTGTTTAAAGACCAATATGCGAAGATTTTTGATAATACGGTCGAGGCTCTGCGTGAGGAGCCGTTTAACCTCATCATCTCACTGGGCAATAGAGAGGCAGATGTAGATCGGTTTGGACCCCTGCCCAAAAACATTCACATTGCGCCCTTCTTTCCCCATGCCGAGACATTTGGGTTCATCCCACACCTTGACTTATTGATCAATCATGCTGGCCCCAATTCTGTGCTGGAAGCACTTTCTTTTGGTGTGCCTCTGCTCTTATTTCCCCTCTCCGCAGACCAACCTGCTGTGACAGATATCTGCATCAATCTGGGTGTTGCACCGTCGCTGCCCTCCAGTGCCTTACGCTATGAGCCTGATGGCATGGCAATGGTCAATCCACCGGAACTGACACCCGCATTGATCCGAGAATTGGTTCATGAGGTGATGGGCAATCCCACCTATCGTCGCGCTGCCAAAGTGCTACAGCACGAGTTTGATGCGCTTCCACCCATCGAAAATGCCGTCGAGTTGCTCAAGCAATTTGTCGGGTAGGTCTCAAATTTTAACTAGGTCTCAAATTTTAACAATGAAAGAAGCCGAAAGATGCTCTTATCACTGACAATGGTCGCCACGGCTGGGTTGTTGGTTGTCGGCGGTACACAACTCATCCGACAACCAACAACCCAACCGCTTATTGCAAAATTAATGGGTGTTAAAGTCACCTCAGATTCAAACCCTGACAAAGTGAATCAGCGTCAACTAGCGAACGTAACAACTCAAGTTGCCAGAACAGCGGTATTGCTGGAAGAGCGTTATCAACAGGCGTTCCAACGGCGCATTGATAGGCTTTTCAGTGGGACACGCCATGCCCAGTGGGAAGAGATTGCGGGCGGCGACAGTGCATTGGAGATCACGCCAATGGACAAGATGTTCAATCGACGCATTGCTGGGTTGAGTGTGGTCGTTGTGACAGCCGCTCTTGCCAAGCTCTATCAACCCTTTCTTTGGATTACGATTCCATTCGCCTTCTTGGAACTGATTGGTCATATGGGCAGAACCGCCGAAGACATCAAACACACGCGACGGTTAAAGATGGAAGACTTGATGGTCCCCTTCATTGCAGGATTGTGGTACACAGGCTACTTTTTTGTGGGTGGCTTGATGCTGCTGACGTACCACTTCATCATGAAGATTACCCTCCAATCGCAGGACCGCACCCGCAAAGAAATGGTTAACATCCTGGGCGAGCAACCACGCTTGGTGTGGGTTTTGGTCAATGGCGTAGAGATGGAACTGCCCTTTGAACAGCTACAAGTTGGAGATACCTTGGTCGTACAAGCGGGGCAGATGATACCCGTTGATGGGGTTATTACACAGGGGGAAGCCACCATTGACCAGCACCGCCTGACAGGTGAGTCTCAACCAGTGGAAAAAGGCGTGGGTGCCTCTGTATCAGCAGCGACTGTTGTCTTGAGTGGCCGAACACACATTCGAGTTGAAAAGACGGGCGAAGCGACATTGGCGGCACAAATTAGCGAGATTCTGGATAATACCCTCGAATACCACTTGGGCATTGAGGAACGGGGTAGAGAGATTGCCGATAGTTGGATGATCCCTTCTATCATGACCACAGGATTGGCGGCCATGACTCTGGGCATAAAAAGTGCGGTGTCGGTGTTGGGGACCATGCCAGGCATTGACATGATGTTCCTCGGCCCGATTAGCCTGCTCAACTACCTGAATCTTGCCAGTCGCCAGAATGTCCTGATCAAAGATGGCAGATCGCTCGAATTGCTTCGCCACGTAGATACCATCATCTTTGACAAAACCGGAACCTTGACAGAGGAGCAACCACAGGTAAAAACCATTCATCGTCCACAAGAAAGCACCCTGAGTGAAGATAGAATTCTAACCATCGCCGCTGCTGCCGAACAACGTCAGGGGCATCCCATTGCCAAAGCCATTCTTGCCGCTGCCAACGAGCAGGGACTGGGTTTACCACCTGTTGACGATGCGCACTATGAGCTTGGCTATGGCTTGCGTGTCTGGCTATCTGAAGATGATGAGCATGGGACCAAACTCTTAGCCCGTGTGGGTAGCCTGCGCTTTATGGAAATGGAATCGGTTTCTATTCCAACAGAGATCATGGACATCCAGACAGCCTGCCATGAGTTGGGTCACTCTCTGGTGATGGTTGCTATCGAGGGCAAACTGGTTGGGGCGATAGAATTACAACCAACCATACGCGCCGAAGCCTGTGAGGTGATTGCCGCATTGCATAAACGCAACCTCAGCACAGCCATCATTTCTGGCGACCAAGAGGCCCCCACCCGCACCTTAGCGAATGAGCTGGGCATTGACCGCTACTTTGCCAACGTGTTGCCCGAAGAAAAGGCCGCCTTCGTGGCCCAGTTGCAGACAGAAGGCAAAACGGTCTGCTTTGTGGGCGATGGCATCAACGACGCAATTGCGCTCAAAAAAGCCGAGGTTTCCATTTCACTGCGTGGAGCCACCACGATTGCAACCGATACCGCCCAAATCGTCTTGATGGACCAAACGTTACAAGCCTTGCCTGCGCTTTTTGACCTATCCCACGAGTTAGAGCGCAACTTAATGACCAGTCTTGCCATCGTGACCGTCCCCTGCTGTTTTATCATCGGTGGCATCTTCTTCTTCAATGTCGGTTTACCAGCGGCAATGACCGCTTACACAGCGACATTTATTGCTGGTGTTGCCAATGCGATGTCGCCGATTGTTCGTAACCGATTATCAGATGAGGATATTGCTATAAACGAGGAAAAAAATGATGAACCGCTCAAGATTACGTGATTTAGGGATCAGTATCGGCAACTTGCCCACAGGTCCACACAATGCGATTACGGATGTGTCGGGCGTTTGGGTGGGGCATTCAACCTTGATTACCGACCAGCCGCGTGTGGCGCGTACTGGCGTGACGGTGGTGGTGCCGCGTGAGGGGCAGATTCGCCATGATTATGCCTTTGCAGGCTATCATCGCTTCAATGGTAATGGTGAGATGACAGGGTTGCAGTGGGTCGCAGAATCGGGCTTACTCACGTCACCGATTGCACTGACCAATACGCATCAGGTTGGTGTGGTGCGTGATGCGTTGATTGAGTATGAACTTCGTCTGCATGAGGGTGCCGATTGGCAATTGCCCGTCGTGGCGGAAACGTGGGATGGCTTTTTGAACGATATTGGGGCATTCCATCTGACAAAAGCGCATTTGTTTGAAGCTATGGCGGATGCCAAAGCCGGGAAAGTTGCGGAGGGGAATGTGGGCGGTGGGACAGGCATGATCTGTCACGCCTTTAAAGGTGGTATCGGCACATCATCACGGGTGGTGAGTGTGGCGGATGATGCCTACACGGTTGGGGTCTTCGTGCAGAGCAATTATGGGCAACGGCATGATCTGCGCGTTGATGGGGTGCCAGTGGGACGCGAGATTGATGAAGAGCGTGTACCCTTCCCCTGGACAGAGCCGACACCAACGAGCTCGATTATCGTCATTATTGCCACCGATGCGCCTTTATTGCCGGTGCAGTGCAATCGTTTAGCGCAGCGTGCAACGGTGGGTCTAGCACGTGTGGGTGGCACAGGTCACAATGGCAGTGGAGACATTTTTTTGGCCTTTGCCACAGGCAATCATATCCCGTCGGATAGTGCGCTCACGCTCGATAAGGGAAAAGGCCACCTGATCGGGTTGCAAATGTTGCCACACAATCAACTCGACCCATTTTTTGATGCCGTTGCCGAGGCGACCGAAGAAGCGATTTTGAACGCGCTGGTGGCAGCAGAGACGATGGTTGGCCTTAAAGGGCGGGTGGCTCATGCGCTCCCATTAGACGAGTTGAAGCGCGTGATGAAGAAGTATTCATTTTAAAACTATTCATGAGTCATAGTTGGGTCTGAGAACGCTGCCCGATGTAGATGGTGTCTAGCCAAATGTGGACATGAACCATACTGGATAATTGACGAGAAACCGTCATATGAGCATCTTTTCTGTGAGAGAGCAGATAGGATGTTCATATGACGGTTTTTTGTTGTTCATGAAATCGTCGCCAAATCCTGAAATTGCTACGTTTGTAGCATGAATTGCCGCGTTTCGAGACAGACAACACCGTTAACATTATGATATATTCTTTACGAAAGGCACAATCCAAAAAAGAGCAGAGAATGGGTGAGGTCTAGGTGAATAGGGGGCGGCTACGTTTTATTTGTGGTGAGAATAAAAACGTGGTTGTCCTCACCTTTCTGTGTGCAACCATTTCGATGCATTTTCTAAGCTACTTTACATCTACAATTCTATCTTCTCGACCACAAATACAAACCTAAAACCACAAATTGCTACGTTTGTCGCGAAGATTGCTATGTTTCGAGACAAACATCCATCATGCCTTAATGTTATACTATCATTTATTAGAAAATGCTTAATTTTATGATATGCTTAATTTTCTTACTGTAGCACAGGAAAGTATAATATATATAGCTTGTTAAACTGTTGCAATTCATAGCTTAACAAGCTCCGATACACTTTTTCATTAAGGTATACGTCAAAGGATAATACATGAGCTCAAAATCCAATCACGAACAACCAATCCATACGGAAGCGTCAGATACACCATCTGGCGCAATTGTCTGTTACCAGCAGACCAAGGGGGGACGGTCAAACCGCCTCCTACAACACTATCTGGTGCAGACACAGGCAACGCTCGTCGAACGGGCGGTCACTGTGCTGCAAGACTTTCATCACACGTTTAAGGAGGCCGTTCAAGAGGCGATGACCGCTTTCTGGCGGACTGATTCAACACAACAGGCGGGGTACATTGGGCGCAAACTTGCGCATGCTGCCGTGAGTACGGCTGTGGGGGCATCGCTCTTTTTGGCTCCAATGACAGCCACTGTGCAGGCAGGTACGATTACCGTCAATGAGGCGACCATCGGTGGTGGTATGGGTACATGCGATCTCGTTGAGGCGATTACTACAGCCAATAACAATGGTACACCCTCTAATGATTGTACGATTTCTGGAACGCCTGGCACAGAGACAATCACCTTTGATGCGGGGTTAGGCACGGATACGATTACGTTGACGGCATCCGAGGGGTCACTCACTGGGAACAATGCGGGGCTACCCAATATTACCAGCAGCATCACCATCAGTGGTGGCAATAGTACGGGCATAACGGTTACGCGAGGTAGTGGCTCCATCAGTATTTTCAATGTTGGGAGTGGTGGCGACCTAACGCTTGAAAATATGACTGTATCAAACGCAAGTGGCAATAGGAGTGGTGGCATTTTTGTCGAGAATGGGACACTTTCATTGGTCAGTAGTCGCATCGAATCAAACACAACGGCCAGTGCTGGTGGTGGTATTGGTGTCTATGGTGGGACACTCACGATTATCGATAGCACCATTTCCTCCAATACAGGTCAAAGTTATGCTGGCGGTATCGCACTAAAGCCAGGAACGTTGACGATGACCAACAGCACCGTGACAGGGAATTCCACAATGGGTGCTGGTGGCGGTATTTGGGTACATAACTACAGTGGTGTGACGGCATCTGCCGCTATTACCAATAGCACAATTTCCAATAATGAATCAGCTTTCGGTGGTGGCGTCCATGTTTATCAGGGTGATCTTTCTATCGTTGGCAGCAAAATACTTTCCAATCAAGCATCCAGTCAAGGCTCTGCCATTTATCTTTCGGTTGCCGCCACTGCCCCCGCAACGATTTCAAACTCGTGTATTATTAGCCACACAGACAACGCCATTGAGAATAGGCACTCAAGTATAATACTATCCGCACAATCCAACTGGTGGCGCTCATCGGATGGTCCATCGGGTACAGCAAGCGGTTCTGGTGATAGTATCAGTGCCAATGTCGATGCCAGTAATTTTCTGACCACCACCATCCTTGGTTGTCCTGTCTTTGAACCCGAAATTGATGTTCTGGGCAACAACACGAGCATTGCCAATCAGGACAACACACCAGATACAGCCGATGGGACAGATTTGGGTGTCACCTCCGTCGGGGTGCCATTGACACAAACCTTTACGATCAGCAACAATGGGGTGGGTGGCGTCTATCTGCAACTACCGCTGACGTTCACAGGTCCCAATGCCAGCCTTTTTGGTGTCACCGTGCCACCCTCACAGACAATCGCCAAGAACAGCAGTGGTGATTTCCAAGTGGCATTTACACCCACCGCATTGGGTGTCTTTACAGCCTCACTTGCATTTGGTAACGATGACACCGATAAGAACCCCTTCACCTTTGATATTCAGGGGACAGCCGTTGCGCCTGAAATTGCGGTTCTGGGCAATAACATGCTCATTATGGATGGGGACACCACGCCCGATGTGGCTGACCACACCGACTTTGGCACACATCCACTCAACAGTGACGCTATCACACGCACATTTGCCATCAGCAACTCGGGCAGCGGTCCTTTGCTGTTGAGCGGTAGCCCTGCAGTGGGATTGACAAGTGCGTCCAATGCCTTTGCCGTCACCACACAACCTTCCGCGACCCTCAGTGTCAACAGCATCACCACCTTCACCGTGCGCTTTGACGCCGTGAGTTTGGGCATGGTGACAGGAACGGTGATGATTACCAACAACGACTCGGATGAAAATCCCTATACCTTTGTGGTTTCAGGCACACGGGTTGTGCCTGAAATAGAGGTGCTGGGCAACAGCATGGTGATCACGGATGGCGCAGCATCGCCATTGGTGGGCAATGACACCGACTTTGGCAATGTCCCACTCAACACAGCAATGCTTAAAACCTACACCATAAACAACACAGGGCTGCACACATTGACCATCAACCTGCCGCTGACAACCACAGGGGCCAGCAACTTTGCCATTGCCACCAACCCCATGACACAGGTTGCGCCATCGGGGTCCACCGACTTCCAAGTAGCCTTTACACCAACAGTTGAGGGACCTGTGACGGGTACGGTCGAGATTGGCAATGACGACAGTGATGAGAATCCATACACCTTTACCGTGCGCGGCACAGGCGTGGGGCCAGAGATTGCTGTCTTGGGCAACAATAGCGTGATTACGGATGGCGCGTCATCACCGAGTACGGCCAATGGTACAGACTTTGGCAACGTGGTTTTGAATCTGCCAACCGTGCGCACCTTTACCATCAGCAACACCAGTATCGCGACGCTGACAGTCAGTCTGCCCATCACGATTTCTGGCGCCAACGCCAACGACTTTGTGGTGACAACAGATCCCATGACAACGGTGGAGCCATTAAGCACAGCGGACTTCCAAGTCACCTTCACGCCAACGGTACTGGGCGCACACACTGCCGATATCGAGATTGGCAACGATGACAGCGATGAGAACCCCTACACCTTTACCGTGCAAGCACTGGGTGTACCCGGAGGGCCAGACATCGTGGTGGATGATCCCATTGCCAACGAGGATGCGGGTGTGTTGCAATTTACCATCACAGCATCGCAAACACATACGGCAACCATGAGCCTTGACTATGCTACTGCGCCGGGGACAGCCAGCATGGGTAGCGATTTTGCCAGCGCGTCGGGTACAATCAGCATTCCTGTTGGTAGCACAACGGCACAGGTCAATGTACCCATTGTCGATGATAACTTGGATGAGGGTGGCAACGAAACCGTGCTTCTCAACCTGACCAATGGCTTTAATGCCTACCTGCTCGATACACAGGGGACAGGCACGATTGTGGACAATGACACAGCGACGTTGTCGGTCAACGATGTCAGTGCAAACGAAACTGCTGGTTCGCTTACTTTTGTCATCCAACTCTCTAACCCATCGGTTAGCAATGTAACCGTTGACTATGCGACAGCAAATGTGGATGCTTTTGCAGAGACACACTATACAGCACAGAGCGGGGCTGCAACCTTTGCGCCTGGGTCAACCACGTTCCAGGTAACTGTACCCATCGCGGACCAAGCGATTGCCCAAGGCAACCGTTCGTTTAACCTGGTGTTGAGCAGTCCGTCAGGGGCAAGCATTGCTGACGGCACAGGGGAAGGAACAATCGTTGATAATAACTTCCCCACTGTGACACCAACAGGCACAAGTACAACGACGCCAACGGGTACATCGACCGCGACGAGTACACCGACTGCGACCAGTTCAGCAACAATGACGGCTACAGCGACAGCAACGAGTACACCAACCCCGACGAGTACATCAACCCCGACGAGTACATCAACCCCGACGAGTACATCAACCCCGACGAGTACACCGACTGCAACTACAACAACATTCCCAGTAGATACACCTGTGCCAGCAGATACGCCTGTGCCAGCAGATACATCTGTGCCCGTAGACACACCTGTGCCAGCAGATACACCTGTGCCTGTGGAGCCACCAGCACCAGTAGATACACCTGCGTCAGCGGAGACACCAGTGCCTGTGGAGCCACCAGCACCAGTGGAGACAGCAGTACCTGTAGGTACAACCACACCAGTAGAAACACCTGTACCCACAAGTACAGCAACACCTGTGCCAACACCAACGCCACGTCCGGTAGTGACACCAAGACCGGGTATGAATATAGGGTTTAACATTTCAACAGAAACCGTCATTGTGCCGGGGTTGCGGATGACGACAGTCATCATCTTTGAGGAGTTTAGCTTTACTTCTGGGCCGGGTGGTACACGCTTTATCGTCATGCGCTTCATCCGTTTCACTTTCTTTGGTAGTCCATATTCGTGGTTCAACGTCCCAACGGGTGTATCCGCAGCCAGTATCTCGCAAGAGGAGCGTACACCATGTACGGAAGAGAGCGAGCAATGCGCTTTGGCAATTGATGACTTAAGTGATGCCGAACAGACGGACATTCTCGACAATGGGCTAGAGCTAGAGTTAGACGTGGCTGAGGATGCCACCGATGGTGATACGATTTCGTTGGGCATATCGTTGGCTGATGAAAACTTACAGCCGATTGCCAGCAGTGACACTACCCAAACCGAGGTTGCGATTGATGTGGCCGTTGGCTCAAATGTCGATGCATTGGCCGAAGAGGCGGTCATCATTCCATTGCAAGTACCGACATCATTGGATGAAACGGATGAACCAAATCAGAAAAAACAATGGTTCACATTCTTACCAGTTGTTGGACGGTAGAAGGGTGACGTTAGCAGTAAAAAAACCTGATAGCCCTGCCAAGAATTTGGAAAGAAGTAGAAAGTCAAAGCAAGATAGAAAGAGAATCAGGCTTGATATTTCAAAGCCAAAGAAAGGGCATGTCAAATGCATATAGGTTATAAAGTATGTCTCAGCTTTTTCTATTATCAGGGTCGCGTTATAATAGCCACAATCACACGGATTATTTGTATTTTTCATTCACGGATGATTCGATAGAACAATGACCAAGAGTCAATCAACGATTCAACAGGAGCGTAACAATGACGTTAACCAAAATGCAGCCGCTTGCCGACAATGGCGTCCAGAAGACCCGCTCGGTCTGTGGATATTGTGGCGTCGGCTGCTCGGTCGATATTATGACCAAGAACGATCGCATCATTGGCATCCAGCCAGCGATGGATGGGCCAGCCAATGAGGGCGCACTCTGTGTCAAGGGACAGTTTGCCTATGACTATGTGCAGCATCCCGACCGCCTGAAGTACCCACTCATCAAAGGGGCCGATGGCAAATTTCATGAGGCGACATGGGATGAGGCGCTGGACCGTGCGGCGGAGGGTTTCCGCAAAGTGGCCGATAAATATGGTCGCCATAGCATCTATGCCATTGCATCGGGACGCGCACCAACAGAGGCATCATACATGATGCAGCGGTTGATGCGAGCGGGCTGGGGGACCAATTACGTCGATAACTGTAGCCGTGCCTGACACGCGCCAACTGTTGCCGGTCTGGCAGCAACTATCGGACGTGGAGCCATGTCAAACCCATTGGCTGACATGGAAAAACCGGATGTCATTTTTGCGATTGGCACAAACATGACTGAATGTCATCCTGTGGCAGCAACGCGCTTGAAGAAGGCGTTGGCAAAAGGGGCAAAGATGATCGTGGCCGACCCGCGCAAAATTCGCTTGGCGGAAATGGCCGACATCTATCTGCCCATCAAAGTAGGGACGGATGTGCCGCTGTTGTTGGCGATGGCGCATGTGATTGCGCGTGAAGAGTTGATGGACACCGAGTTTATCAAAACACGCACGGCTGGTGTCGAAGAATTGATTGAGCATGTCAAAGAATTCACACCAGAGTGGGCGGCAGAAATCACAGGTGTCCCTGCCGAAGATATCGAGAAAGCAGCGATTCTTTATGGGGAAGCTGACAAGGGCGCCATCTACTACACGCTGGGCATCACCGAGCATATCTGTGGTGTGGATAATGTGCAGAGTCTGTGTAATCTTGTTCTCATGACAGGCAATATCGGGCGTGAGGGCACGGGCATCAACCCCATGCGTGGGCAGAATAACATCCAAGGCGCGGGTGATAGCGGGGCGATTCCCAATAACTATCCGGGGTTCCAACCTGTGACTGATCCAGCCAATCAAGCCAAGTTTGCCGAAGCCTATGGTCGTGTCACTGATATAGAAAAGGGCATTACCAAAGTTACGGCACTGGACAAATGTGGCGATGGCATTCACGCCATGCTGATTGACGGCGAGAACACCATCGTGTCCGATCCAGACCGCAAGCATGGGGAACATGCGCTGCGTAGTCTGGATCACTTGGTGGTCATCGACATCTTTATGAGTGAAACCGCTGAGTTGGCCGATGTGGTCTTCCCGGCAACTGCGTGGGCAGAGACGGATGGCTGTTTTACCAATACAGAGCGACGCATTCAACGCGTACGTCGAGCCGTGACGCCGCCGGGTGATGCCAAACCAGATTGGTGGATTGTGTCGCAATTGGCGCAACGCATTGGCTTTGAAGGTTTTGAGTTTGAGCATGCATCAGAGGTCTTTAATGAAATGTGTAGCCTCTCGACCACCTATGCGGGTGTGAACTGGGAACTGGCGGGAACCAGCCAATATCAATGGCCTGTTCCCTACATGGGACATCCGGGAACACCCCGTTTGCACGAGGATGGCTTTGTCAATGGGCGCGGTAAATTCATGGTGGTCAGCCATCGTGATCCAGCCGAAACCGTTGATGATGACTACCCCGTCTGGCTCACCACAGGGCGTCGCCTTGAGTCCTACCACACGCATACGCAGACAGGACGCTCAATGGGCATCCGCTATCTGCTGGCAGAGGAATCGCTGGAAGTGCATCCGGACAACGTTACTGAGTGGGGATTGTCGGATGGTGGCTGGTGCAAGATGTCCAGTCCACGCGGCTCGGTGGAGATCAAGGTGAAAGCCACCAATCGCTCACCACGTGGCACGGTCTTCTCCAGTTTCAGCTTTAACGATGTGCCGATCAATGTATTGACGGGTGCGGGATATGACCCGATTACACAAACGGCGGAGTTGAAGGTTTGCCCTGTACGGGTAGAGCCAATTTAGCATAAAGAGAAGAGTGTAAAAAATAAAGGGGTTGCAGGGTTATCTGCAACCCCTTTATTTTTTACGCTTTCACTTTGAACCAATACCTTTATGCAAAGACTGGCTCCAACACCAGTTACAGCATGATGATATCAAGCTCAAAATCATCTAACCAATTACACCGAGTGTCTGGTTTGCCCATAGACGCCCCTCATCTGTCAAGCGCAGCAACGTTGACTCCTGCCAAATCAATCCGCGTTGTTCAGCCTGTTCAATCACCCGTTGCGCAAAGCCAACGTCCCAGTGCAAATGGTCCTGCAAATGGTTAACACGGCATTCCTCATCTGCATTAGGTGAATCCTCGTGGTTGAGCAGATGAATGGTGAGCGCGGTTTGGGCAAAGGTCCAGCGTTGTTGATTGCGCCGACGGGCGAGAGCAACCATACCCCGTTCTGGTGCAAAGAGAAAGGTGAGCAAAAAGAGGACACCCGCCATCGTTGCCATTGACCCCGCAATGGATGCATCTAGCGAGCGCGCCAGCCAATAGCCACCGACCGCGCTCATGACACCAATCAATGCACTCAATCCCAACATGCGTGGCAGGCGGTCTGTCAGCAGATAGGCAGAGACGGGTGGTGCAATCATCATGGCGACCACCAAGATAGAGCCGACAGCATCAAATGCACCGACGGCAGTAATGGAAACGATGCCCATCAGCCCATAGTGAATGACACTCGGAGCCAGACCCAACGTTGCGGCCAAGCCTGCATCAAAGGTTGCAATTTTGAGTTCTTTGTAGAAGAAGACGATGAAGAGGATGTTGATCACCAAAATCACGCTCATAGTGATAAGTCCGGCTGGTCCCCAATCAATGCCCAGCCAGCGGAAACGGTTAAAAGGCGCAAGGACCAATTCACCGAGCAGCACCGCATCCGTGTCCAAATGCACATCCCCCGCATAGCGCGAGATCATAATGACAGCAATGCTAAAAAGAAAAGGAAAGATGAGGCCGATGGAGGCGTCTTCCTTGACCAAATTGGTGCGGTTGAGTAGCTCCACAAGGGCGACGGTGATTAAGCCCATGAGTGCCGCCCCGATGATCAGCCAAGGCGAGTTGATGTCCTCGGTGACAAAAAAGGCGATGACAATGCCCAATAGGACGGTATGGCTGATGGCGTCGCTCATCATTGCCATGCGCCTCAGGACGAGGAAGACGCCGGGTAAGGCACAGGCGATGGCAACAACTGAGCCGATTAGTTGAATTTCAATTTGTGCAGTTGACATGTGTTATGAAGCCTGTGGTAGGTATTCCCCAATCCATGGTTTAGGCATACACAGGTACTGGCGTGATACCAAGTTCTTCCTTGAGAGCCTCCACTGAAATTTGTCGATAATTCGCTAATTCTGTAATGGTCAGTAACAGGTTGAACAATTTGACCAGTCCATATAGCCATTCCTACGAGGCCAAGAATCAGCGTTGTACCAGAGGAGATTCTTGACTTTGTAGGAGTGACTCTATAGTCCAGCTTTTTGTGTTCAACCTCTT